>NZ_JBQQBQ010000085.1:0-32560 GCF_052245915.1 Nonomuraea sp. 10N515B | reverse complement strand
GGGATCTGCGTGTGCCGTTCTGGAACCGAGCAGGGTAACGCCCGCTGCTGCGGCGCTCAGCGTGAGAAAGGTACGTCGTTGCATGGACATGATGCCTCCGTGTAGGGGGTAGCGGTGGGGGCGGCCCCGGGCGCCCTCACCGTTTGGTGCTCAGCGGACGTAGATGTGGGGTTGCGGTGAGGTGCTCATGCCTTTGACTGTCACTGGCATGAGCACCAACCCCTACGTGCGACCACAAGCCAGCGACGGCGCGGTCATGGTGGCAGCTGTCATCGCCGCCACCAAAATCGAAGTGAGGCGCGTCGTGGGTTATCCCTTCAAACCCGAACTGACAACGCCGCGGATGAAGTAACGCTGGGCGAACAGGAAGATCACTAGAACGGGCACCACGTAAAGGGCGGCGGCCGCCGCCTGCACCGTGGAGTCGGGGTTGCCATGCGGGTCGAGGTAGAAGGCGGAGATGGCGACGGACAATGTGGTTTGGTCGGGGTCGAGGAACAGGGCCGGTCCGAGGTAGTCGCCCCAGATCCAGGTGAACGAGAGCAGGAAGGAGGTCAACAGCACCGGCCGGGACAGCGGCAGGAAGATCTGCAGGAAGATGCGGCCGTACCCGCAACCGTCGATGATGGCCGCGTCTTCCAGTTCGGCCGGGATGCCGGCAAAGAACTGGCGGAACAGGAACACCAGGAAGGGTGAGGCGGCCAGGCCCCACAGCACCCATGGCCAGTACGTGTTGATCAGCCCGACTCGGGCGAACAACACGTACGTCGGGATCAGAGTCAGAATCTGCGGCAGCATCATGGTGGACAGCAACAGCACGAACAGCGGGCGTTTGCCGCGCCCGCGCAGGCGGGCGAAACCGAAGCCGACCGCCGCGCTGGAGAAAGTCACCAGGATCGCGTACAGGAACGAGAGGAACATCGAGTTCCCCAGGTACGCCGCGAAGTTGATTTCGGTGAGAGCATGCGTGAAGTTGTCCCACCGCGGCGCCTCGGGCAGGAGCTTGGCTGGGATCGACACCCACTCCGCCTTGGTCTTCAAGGCGGCCAGCACAAGCCAGGCGAACGGCCCGGCGAACAGTATCGCGAGCGTCATCAGCAGCAGATAGGCACCGGCCGTCTTGGCGGGCCGCCGAGGGCGCCGGGCCCGCCGCCGCGTGCTGACTGTGGGCGCTGGGGTGGGGATCTTCGTGATGGTCATCGGTCGGCCTCTCTGTCGACCGTGTAGTGGACCCATAGCCGGCTTGACCGCTGCACGAAGAGCGTGATGGCCAGGATGACCAGGAAGAACACAAAGAGCATCGCGGAGCCATAGCCATACCGGCTATTGACGAAGAACTCCTGATAGACCTGCACCATGTACAGGTGTGTGCTTTCTGGCACCTCGGACACTCTGCCGACCTGGGCCGTCTGGGCCAGCAGCATCGGCTGGATGATGATCTGCAGGGAGGCGATGATGCCGGTCACCACTTGGAAAAAGATGACCGGCGAGATGATCGGCACGGTGACGTGGCGGAACACGTGCCAGCGGGTGGCGCCGTCGACGCGCGCCGCCTCTTCCAGTTCGGCCGGTACGCCCTGCAGGGCGGCAAGCATGATCACCATCCCGCCGCCGAGTCCCCACAGGGTGAGGATGATCAGCGCGTAGAACGCGTTCGGGTCGACCAGCCAGGCGATCGGGCCGATGCTGATCTTCTCGAGGATGGCGTTGAGAATGCCGGCGTCTCGGTTGAAGATGAGCTTCCACATGATCGCCATGGCGACCACCGGGACGACCGACGGCAGGAAGAAGATCGTCCGGAACAGGCCGACGGCCTTCAGCCGCTGGTTGAGCAGCACCGCCAGACCGAGCCCGCCGGCCACCATGAGCGGCACCGCGATCGCGGTGTACGCGAGCGTGCGGACCAGGCTGGCGATGGCCTCCGCGTCACCCATGAGCTCGGCATAGTTGCGCAAGCCGACCCAGCGCCAACGTTCGCTGCGGCCGTTGAAGTTGGTCAGGCTGATCGCGAGCGCGTAGCCGAGCGGTAGCGCGGTGAGCAGCGCGAAGCCGAGTACCCAGGGCGAGACGAACAGGTAGAACGTCCCGCTGGAATGCCGCTTCCAGCGGGGCCGCCCACGCCTCGCCCTTTCCGTTGCCATAGCGACCACTAGCCGATCTGGTCCTTGCCTTGCTTCAGCAGCTTGTTGACCTCATCGGTGATCGCCTTGCCGGCCTGCTCGACGATGATCTCCTTCTTGATGGCCCGCTGAAGCTGCTTGTCGAGCACGGTGTTCCAGCCGTCGGATGCGACCATGTAGGGAGAGTCGGGCAACTGGCCGGCGTACTGAAGTTCGGCCTGCTGGGTCTGGTACGCCTGCTTCTGGTACGGCAGCTCCTGCGGCAACATCGACAGCTGCGCTTTCAGGGCCGGAATGCCCCAGCCGCTCTTCGCCCGTTCCTCGGATGGCGGGCCGGCCATGAAGTACTCCATGAGTTTCCACGCCTCGTCCTTGTGCTTGGCCTTCGAAGGGATGGCCGCACCCCAGCCCACGTAGGTGGGACTGATGCGCTTGTCGCCCATCACCGGCGCGGGCGCCATCGCGACGTTGTTCTTAATCTCGTCGGACTCTTCGACGAAGTTGCCGCCGTACCAGTAGCCGTCCTGGGTGATCGCCATCCGCTTGGCGAGGAAGAGCGACAGGTCGGCACCGTCCGGCGCCGGGTCGAGCGCGGTGGGCCCCACGCCGGCCTGGGCGAAGTCGACGTACCACTTCAGCGCTCGCAACGCCTCCGGCGTGGTCATGTCGGTCTCGGTCAGGTCCGCGCTGTACACCTGGCCACCCTGCTGCAGGATCATCATCATGATCGGCGCCGACAGGCCCCAGGCCCACTCCACCCCGAGGCCGTAGACCTTAGTCTTGCCGCCGCTCTTCTTGGTCAGCTTCTTCCCGATCTCCAACAGTTCGTCGTACGAGATCGGCTCGGTCGTGCTCAGCGGCTGGATCTTTGCTTCCTCGAAAAGTGCTCGGTTGTACCAGAGCGTGGCGTCCTGGCTCCAGTCCTTGACGATTCCGTAGTACGGGCCCTGGCCGCTCCGCGTGCCGTCCCATCGGAAGCTGTCGTTGACCGACAGCAGGTGCTCCGGCTTCAACACGCTGCTCTTCGCCATGTACGGGTCCAGCGCGGTGTACAGCTCCTGGGCGTTGGCGCTCGAGCTGCCGACCGCCACCGCGCGCACGAAGTCCGGTGGCTCGTTCGAGGCGAGCATCGCGTTGAGCCGCGTGCTGTCGTACTCAACAAAGTTGATCTTAATTCCGGGGTTCTTGGACTCGAAGTCGGCGATGTGCGCCTTCGTCAGCTCGTCGGTTTTGTACATGACGGTGAGCGTCACGGTCTTGCTGTCGACGGACGGGCCGCCCGAGCGGCCTGAGCTGGCGCTGCACGCTCCGAGCAATGGTGTCGCCGCCGCGGCGCTGGCGAGTAGGGCCGAGCTGCTCAGGAGGCGGCGTCGGCTGATACGTCCGTCAAACATGGGCTTCCCTCCGCCAACCAGTGGGAATTCGCTATGAGCGTTCACAGTGCTCGCTCCAGTTGTGATGGAGAACGGTCGCGGCGGCGCGTAACGCAAACGCCACCAAGATCTTTTTCATGGGACCCTCCTAAGGAGGTCGTGCTCAGGGGCGGAGGACGGGCATGACAAACTGACCCGTTGGCGCTAGCGCTCTGCGCCGCGAGCGGGTGATCGGTCCGCTCGAGCAGCCCTGGTGTCGCTGTGCCGGGGGCCGGTGTCGACGGTCACGGTCGAGCGGAGGCCATGGCACTACGTGGGCTGCGATGCGGCGTGACCGGGATCGGCTGGGAAGCCGCAGGCTTGGGTGAGGGTGAGGCCACGTGTCCTCCTCGCAGGTTTGATGAGGTCTGTGAACGTTCCCAGCGACTTATCCATTGCCGACGTGAGCATCCACGCGCCACTGGAATGCGGGGCTCCTTGGCGGGCCCGACGCTAACGCACGTACCCTCACAGTCGTTATATCGTTCTAATTGCAGATATCGCGACGTCGGCCCTGCCGCGAGGGGCCAGACTTCGATGGCTAACGCGTCGTGGGCTTCCTTTTGGAGGGGAGAGATCCGGGCTGACCGGCGTGCCGTACCGGGGCCTCAGGGAGAACACCGCGGCGGCCATGGTGAAAGGCTGTCGGGGAGTTCGGCAGGCGCAGACTGGGCCAGGCAGCGTGGCTGGCAATGCAGGGGGCGGTTCCGCCGATTGCTGCGGGCAAGGCGGACAGCTCGGTTGTGCCCGTGCCTCGGGAGCGGCGTGTCCGCATGAGCCGCTCTCTTGTCGCCCTGCGCCGGCCGTACCGACGGTCGCAGTCAGGTGGATGCAGTGTCGCCGCATGCCCCGCGGCGGGCGTGGCGGTGATCTCGCGCGAAGCCGCAGATGGGCTGGCAGCGCGGCCACATGTCCTCCTCACAGGCTGAATGAGGTTCTGTGAACGTGCACAGTAACGCACGGGCCGACGTATCGAAAGGCCCACTCTTGGATTCGCAGTAAAAGCCCTGATAGCGAGCATGTAGCCGATGAAAGAGCCACTTTCTACTCTGTGAACGCTCCCAAAGACTGCTCTTCAGGCGCCTCTCGCCGGTATAGCGCGCCGGAGGTGCCAGCAGCCTTCCCCGGAAGCCTGGCGCCCCTGCTATCGCTGGTCGGATCGGCCACGCCGTCTGTCGGCAACGTCGGCTCTTGACATCGCCGCTGTCTGTTTGCACAATGCGGAATGCGTTTTCCGAGCTGTTGACCGGTCCGATGCGGCACCTGCAGAGACGTTGTCCGCCGCCTCTGCGGGCGAGCCATCCAACGCCTTTTCGCTCACGCCCAACGCGGTTGAGAGCACACTCCGGCCCAGGCGGCGAAGGATTTCCCGGAGTCCCTGGCCACACGGCTACTGCAGCAACGCGCATGTCCAGGTGATTCGCTGCGCAGCCGTTTGACCATCGAAAGGCGGTCGCAACCCATGGTGAGTACGCACTCAGGCATTCAACGACTTACCCGATCAGGGATCATCCTCTCGCTGCTGGCCTCGGCTCTCATCTTCAACGCCACGGCCGCGCAACCCGCCCAAGCAGCTGATATTCCGCCGAACCCGCTGGAGAAACCTGGTTGGATTCTCGATCGGAACGACGAGTTCAACGGCAGCCTCGACACGAGCCTGTGGATCACCAACTACTTCGAGTCGCGGACGACCGAGGAAAGATCCAGGGCGCGGTACGGATTCCGCGACAACGCCCTCGTCCTGCGCATCGACGACGACCAGCCGGCCTATTACGCCGACGGCAACCCGATGAAGGTCTCCAGCATCCAGACCGGGCAGAGGACCGGTCTGCACAAGACCTCTCCTTTCCATCACTCGATCCCCACCATCATGAAGTACACCCCCCGGTACGGGTACTTCGAAATCCGCGCGAAAAGCTCGGCGAGAAGCGGGATCCACACCGCGTTCTGGACGGCAGGCAGGCAGGACACGTCGACCCAGACCGGGGAGATCGACGTCATGGAACACCCGGGCCGGATGGGGCGCAGCTTTCTCTACAGCCTGCACAAGTGGTCCGACCCCAACTTAGTGGAATCCAGCAACACGATCTCCGTTGGATTCGACATGACGACCGAGATGCACATCTATGGTCTCGAGTGGACACCGACGCAACTCAAGCTGTATGTGGACAATGTCCTGACGAGAACCATCAACGCGTCTCCCGCCTACGGCGCGGTGTTCTTGCTGGGCATCTACGAGAACGCGGGCTGGACCGGAAACGTCGATCCCGCGGACCCCAGGCCGAGAGAATTCGTCGTCGATTATTTCCGTGCCTACCGCAAAGCGGCGGACGCGCCGATCGTGAGCGGCGCCACCTACAAGATCCGGAACGTGGCGACGGGCAGGTACCTGGACTCCGAGGCGAACGGCGCGCTGATCGTCGCGGCCCCGAGTTCCTACGACGACCAGGACTGGGTCGTCACGCAGCAATCCTCCGGCGCGTGGGCGATCAGGAACGCCAGAACAGGGAGGTATTACCTGGACAGCGACGCGACGAACAACGCCGTCATCTGGAACTCCGGTGAAATCATCGCCGATTCGCTCTGGGGATTCGAGTCGGCCCCCGGAGGCCACCGCCTGACCAACGGCCATGTCAGCCGCGACTACATGTACGCGACTTCGGCGGGCGAGGTGAAATGGAACACAGGCGCGACCGACGCCAGCACAGTCTGGGCCTTTGAATGAAAGGGCGCGCGGCTGGCTGCGGACTGCCCGGTCGCATCGGGAACGCGAGAGGAAACCCGGTGTGAGCCTGCGAACCCGACCAGGGCCGCCTCGCCCATGGTAGACCGCACCGGCTGAGCGCATGCGCAGGATGGAAGGTGACTGATCATGAATGCACGAGTCCCAGATGCCCATACCTACCTGTGAGCTTCCCCCAAGGCCGGGTAGTTAGCGTTTCCGCGGCTTTGGCAAGGGCGTCGGCATGTGTGTCGCGGCGGTGTCGAGACCGGGGCTGATCTTGAGGATGAGGCCGTTCTTGGCCCATCGTGAGAGCTGCCGGTACATGGTGCCCAAAGTGATGTCGCCCAGGTGGCCGGCGATGTCCCGGGGTCGCCAGGAGCGGCCGGGATCTTCCTGGAGGAGGGACAGAACCCGCTTGCTGCGGCGGTCGGTCAGTGCGGGCGCAGGAATCCGTCGCTGTCGCGGTACGGCTCCAGTTCGTCCGCGGTGACGAGGTACGGGCCGAGGGTGGTGGCGGTGCCCTTGCCCTTGCAGGGGCCGAGGCTGACCTGCATCTCGCGGGCTTGGAGGTCGCGGGCGGACCAGTCGTTGTAGATGGTGTAGCCGATGATGTGGTCGCGGGCCTGTTCCGGGGTGAGGTCGCAGTCCTCGCGGCCGATGATGGCGGCTACTTCGAGTTCGAAGTCCAGTGTGAGGATCTCGCCGGATGCCCAACGGCCAGCACACGTTCATTGACGTGCACGTCCTGCTCGTTCACGGCGCCGATCTCCTGCTTATCCAGCGGCGCGGAGCTTACGGCGGGGGCATGTGGCACCTTCCATCCGGCAAGCTCGACGCCGACGAGTCGCTGTCGGTCGGCGCGGCGCGCGATGCCGCCGAAGAGGTTGGCGTGCGCATCGATCCGGCCGACCTGCGGCACGCGCACACCGTGCACGTCGCCGGGGCGGGGCCGGTGCCGCGGCTCGGCGTGTTCTTCGAGGCTCGTCGCTGGTCCGGCGAGCCGCACAACCGCGAGCCCGACAAGTGCTCGGCCGTCGAATGGTTCCCGCTCGACAACCTGCCCGACGACGTCATCCCGTACCCGCTCGCCGGAATCCGTGCCTACCTCGACGGCGTCCCGTTCGGCCTGCTCGGCTGGGCCGAACAACCGCGCTCGGTGCTGGCCTGACGGGTTGCCCAGCACGCAAGCGGAGGTGTTTCGTCCGATTGTGGCCGGTCAGCGCCCCATGTGGAGCGTTGACCGCCCGCCGCCGCCATCGTGGGCTATCCCAGGGGGTGCACACGGAAGCCGCTGGACACGGAGTTTGCGACATCGACACCCGCAATTCAGGGGCGCGATGCGCAGTGCAGAAGTGGGCGTTTCGCCGTGCGGAACAACCGCTTGTCGCAGCGGTCGTCGCCGGGCTGGACTGCGTCCCGGCTACTCGGGCACGTACGACGCAGTAGTCGGCGAACAGAGCTGTCTCGCTGACCACCAAGATCCATACACTGGCCGATGCGGCCTGTGGCCTGGTCGCGGCGCGACTGACCGCCGGACAAGGTGGGGACAATCCCCAGTTGCTGCCGTGCTGGACGACTACTTCGCGTCTGGCTACACCGATGCCGAGCCGCCGGAGGTCCGGCTGCTGGCCGACAAGGCGTACTCGCACCCTTCAACCCGGCGCGAACTGCGCCGACGCCGGATCAAGCACACCATCCCCGAACGGCGTGACCAGATCGCCGCCCGCAGAAGAAAGGCTCGGCCGGCGGCCGCCCACCAACGTTCGACGAGGAGATCTACAAGCAGCGCAACACCATGGACGGGCATTCAACCGCCTGAAGCAGTGGCGCGGCATCGCCACCCGCTACGACAAGTACGCCCTGACCTTCCTCGGCGGCGTCCTACTCGCCGCAACAATCATGACCACTCGCACCGCATCCCGGAATTAGGAGACACGCCCTCGTCGCTCCCGGCGGGTTCACCGGGAGCTGAGCGTGGATGCGGCCGCGAGGCGGGTGCCCTGTCGCCAGACCGCGCGAATCGACAGGCTGTCGTTGATGGTCGTGGTGGGATCACCGTCGACCAGGACGAGATCTGCCCGCAGGCGTTGCTCGACGCGGCCCCGATCGTGGAGGCCGAACCGTCGTGCTGTCAGTGAAGTCGCCGAGCGCAGGGCTTCGGCGGGGCTGAAACCGGCCTGTACGAACAGTTGCAGCTCGCCGTGCAGACTTGCTCCGTGGGTCACGCCACGCACGGCCAGGGCCGCGGCGTCGGTGCCTGCGATCACGTCGACCCCAGCCTGGCGCAGGGCTGCGATCGTGGCCAGTGCCATGTCGAAGTGCGAGGCGGGCAAGCCGCCGAACGTGTCGGAGAGGTGCGCCCGCAATTCCGGCGAAAGCTTTCCCGCAACGCGGGGATCTTGCGCCAGGTCCGTGCTGTGCGACAGCCCGACGATGGAGGCAAGGGGAGTCAGTGTCGGCACCACGAACACGTTCGCGGTTGCGATGCGGTCGACGATCTCCGGGGTGTGGGCCGTGTCGGCGAACAGATGGGCGAGGCCGTCGGCGCCGGCGTCGACCATCTGTTCGGTCTCGTGCAGCGTCATGGCGTGGGCCATCACCATCTTCCCGCGAGCGTGCGCCTCGGCGATCACGGCGGCGTGAATCTCCAGTGGTACGTGCGGCAACTGGAAGCCGAACGCCCCGCCACTTTCGGCTATCAGCTTGATGTAGTCGGCGCCCTCGCTGATCCGGTCGTCGACGAACCCGGCCGCCTCCGCCACGGTGGTCGCGGTCGGCCAGACCGGATCGTTGAGGCCCTTCCGGAACTGATGAGGGTGGCCGTCGAGGTGGGTGAGCGAAAAGGAGGCGCTCCGCACGTCCGCGAAAGTCCGGTCGGCCTCGACCTCGGCGCGCAGCGGAATCATGGTGGCGGGGACCGAGCCCATGTCGAGTTCGGTGGTGACGCCGAAGGTCAGCGCCTGGCGCAGCATCGCGGCATCTGTGTGGGTGTGTGCGTCGATCAGGCCCGGCAGTAGAGTTGCGCCGGTGGCGTCGACGACTTCCACCCCGGTGACACGCGGCCCACCCACCGAGACGATGACGCCGTCGGCGACGTGCACGTCGACCTGGCCCAGGTTCTTCTCGCCGTCGAACACCTTCGCACCGACGATGACGAACTCGTTCATCGGACTCCCCTCGCAATGCTGGACGTGTACTGGTTCGGGCTTCACGGCTACGACGTCTGCCGGACCGGCAGGATGACCGCCGAAGGGTGTTCGGGGGCGTGGTGACCGTCTGTTCGGCTAGGCGGGCGACGGCGACCCCACGGGGTCGCCGTTCCGGACAGACTGGGCCTACCGGCCCCGTCGTGCGGGTGGGATGGGAATCGGCTCGACTCCTGGCACGACGCGGGTGGTCAGGGTGCCGAGTTGTTCGACGGTGACGGTGACGACGTCGCCGGGTTGCAGGGGGCGGTGGGCGTTCAGGCCTTCGCGACCCCACAGTTCGGCGAGGCAGCCGCCGCCGCAGGTGCCGGAGCCGAGGACGTCGCCGGGGCGGATCTCGGTGCCACGGGAGGCGTAGGCGATCATGTCGGCGTAGGAGAACGCCATGGACGACCAGCGGTCCTGCCCCAGCCGTTCGCCGTTGATCTCGACGGTCATCGTCAGGTCGAACGAGGTGTCGGTGCGCCAGGGTTGCAGCTCGTCGGGGGTGACCAGGACCGGTCCGAGGGTGGTGGCGGTGTCCTTGCCCTTGGTGGGGCCGAGCCGGACCTGCATCTCGGCGAACTGGACGTCGCGGGCCGACCAGTCGACGAGGATGGTGTAGCCGGCAACGTAGGCGTCGGCGTCGTCGGGGTGGATGTCGCGGCCGGTGCGGCCGATGACGGCGGCGACCTCCAGCTCCAGGTCGAACATCCGGCTGCCGGGCGGGACGGGGACGTCGTCGGCGGGGCCGAGGATCGCGTAGGGGTTGGTGAAGTAGAACGCGGGTGCCTCGTACCAGCGTTCGGGGACGGTCGCGTCGGTTCCGCCGAGTCTGGAGACACCTTCGACGTGCCGTTCGAAGGTCATGAAGTCCCGCACAGCGGGAGGATCGGGGATCGGCGCGCGCAGCCGAAGGTCGCTGACCGCCCGGGTCGCGGCAGGAGCGGCCAGGGCCTGCTCACCGGCCGCCCGCAGGGTGCCGTCGCGCAGGAGGCCGAGCATCGTGACGCCGCGACCCAGGGGATGGACCTGGTCGTGGTGGAGGACGCCGACCCGATCACCGTCGTCGTCGGCGTAGGTCACGAACCGCACAGTCGCGCTTCCCTTCAGACGGAGGTGTGCATCGGGCGGCCGAGCCAGGCGATCGCGTTCCCGAAGGCGGCGATCACGTCGAGGTCCCGGCCGGCGTGGTCGGCGTAGACGCGGTGCAGGTTGAGCACGATCCGTTCGGCGTCGGCCCAGCCCGTGAACTCGCCCAGGTCGACCTGGCGGGCGGCCTGCAGGGGCGTCAGACCCCGGGAGAGCCCGTCCTGGGCGGTGTCGAGGACGAGCCGGTAATAGCGGCGGTGCTCGTCCAGGACCCGGGTGATGCCGGTGCCGGTGAGGACCGGGCCGTGGCCGGGGACGACGACGTCGGGTTGCAGGGACTCCAGCCAGTCGACCGCGGCGAGGGCCCCGTCCACCGAGCCCATGAAGACCAGCGGGGTGAGTCCGGCGAACACCAGATCGCCGGAGAACAGCACGCGTTCTTCGGGCAGCCAGGCGATCAGATCTCCGGTGGTGTGCGCCGGGCGGCCGGGGTGCAGCAGCTCGATCCGCCGACCTGCGACGTGCAGGGTGAGTGCGGAGCCGGCCGAGATGTCGGGAAGCCTGCGGGCCACCGGCCCCCAGTCCGGGACCGGGTTCCACAGCGGTGGGCAGCCGTCGATGATCGGGTCGGCCTGAAGCCCTTCCCGCATCCGGCTGTGCCCGACGATCACTGTCGCGGAGGGGAGGAGGCTGTTGCCGTAGGTGTGGTCACCGTGCTGATGGGTGTTCACCGCCAGCCGGACGGGCGCCCCGCCGGTGGCCGTGTCCACGGCGTCGAGAAACCGGCGGGTGCGAGCCGCGGTGGCGCAGGTGTCGATCACCAGGACCCCGTCGTCGCCGGCCACCGCGCCGGCGTTGTTGACCCACCAGGTCCCGTCCGGCTGCACCCAGGCGTGGATCCCGGGAAGCAACTCCTGGAGTTCCGCCGCGTCCGCTGTGGGAGGAGGAGCGGAGTTCGTGTCCGGGGTGTCGGTCATGACCCGGCCTGTCCGTCGTCCTTCACGGTGGCGACGCGGCGGCGACCGTGCTGTTCGTACCTGGCGAAACGCATGGCAATCCTCAGGATCTGGGTGAGTTGGCACAGGCCGGGGGCGCGGGGGCATGGCAGAGCGGGGAGTGCGCCGAGCCCGGGGCAGGGGGGTCAGACCGGCGGAGCGACGAAGACGCCGCGGTCGACGTCGTTGTGCATCTCCTTGGCGATCATCTCGTTCATTGGGTTGGCCGTGCCCCACTGGTCGGCGTTCTCGGGCTTCGTCAGGTCGTAGATGTGCGGGTGCCAGGTGTCCTCGTCCAGCTCTTCGAGCTCGGTGGTGTACTCCACGGTGTTGCCGTGCGGGTCGAGGAAGTACGTGAAGGTGTTGTCGCCCGCCATGTGCCGTCCGGGGCCCCAGATCTTGGTGGCGCCGGAGCGCATCACGCGGCCGGAGCCGCGCATGTACTCGTCGATGCCGCGCATCTCGAAGGAGAGGTGTTGCAGGGAGGTGTGCGGGCCGCGGGCAATGGCCATGGAGTGGTGCTGGTTGCTGATCCGCATGAAGTGCATGAGCTCGCCCATGTGCGGGATGCTCATCGTGTCGGACAGCCGGAAGTCGAGGTGCTGCTCGTACCAGGCGCGGGTGGCGTTGATGTCGGTGGAGTTCAGGACGACGTGCGAGAGACGGACGGGGATGGCCTCCTTCTCCTCGACACGGCGGTGCTTGCGTGCCTCGACGTCGGCGGAGACCTCGATGGTGCGGCCGTCGATGTCGAAGAAGCGGAAGCCGTAGCCGCCGCCGGGGGTGTCGAGCTTGCCGGGCTGGGAGATCAACTGCACGCCACCCGCGAGCAGTTGCTCGGCGAGCGTGTCCACGTCGGCGGGGCTCGCGGCACCGTAGGAGATGAGGTCGAGGCGCTTCTCCCCGGCCTTGCGGAGCCGGACGATGTACTGCTCGGGGGAGCCCTCGGCGGCCAGGAAGGAGATGCCGGAGTCTTCGGCGACCTTGGTCAGGCCCCAGACGCCGGCGTAGAAGTCGAGTTGCTTGTCGTAGTCCGGCACGGCGAGGTCGACGTGCCGCAAATGGGTGAGTAGACGGTTGGTCATGTCGGACTCCTCAGGTGAGGCACAGCAGCGCTGCCGCGTTGCCGCCGCGCACGGCGTGGAAGTGGGGATCGGGTAGGTCCTCGACGGCGCGCAGCGCGCCGAGCGGGTCGTCGGTGCCCATGTCGAAGGGGAAGTCGGAGCCGAGCAGCACCCGGTCGGGGCCGGCCACCCGGATCAGTTCGCGCAGGACGTGCGGGTCGTGGACAAGGGAGTCGAAGTACAGCCGCTTGAGGTAGCTGCTGGGCGGGTGCGCGCAGCCGCGGGCGTCGGTGCGGGCACGCCAGGCGTGGTCGGAGCGGCCGATGTGGGTGGGCAGGTAGCCGCCGCCGTGGGCGGCGACGACGCGCAACCCGGGATGGTTGTCCAGGACGCCGGAGAAGATGAGGTGGGAGAGCGCGACGGCGTTCTCGGCGGGCTGGCCGACGGTGTTGGACAGGTACCAGCGGTCGAGGCGTTCGTCGAGTGTGCAGCCGAAGGGGTGCAGGAAGAGGATCGCCCCGGTTTCCTCGGCACGCTTCCAGAACGGTTCGTATGCGGGGTCCGACAGCTCACGCCCTGGCGCGTGGCTGGAGATCTCGACACCGCGCAGGCCCAAGCCGAGGGCGTGGTCGAGCGCTTCGACGGCGAGGGCCGGGTGTTGGAGTGGGACGAGGCCGAGGCCGTGCAGTCGTTCCGGGGCCTGGGCGACGTGCTCGGCGGTGCCGGCGTTGGCCTGTTCCCAGACCGTGCGGGCCAGGGCCTCCTCGGCCCAGTAGTGGTAGTGCGTGGGGGAGGGCGAGACCAGTTGGACGTCGATCCCGGAGGCGTCCATCGCGGCGAGCCGGGCCTTGACGTCGGTCAGTTTCGGGACGCGGTCGCGGAACATCGGGCCGCTGACGGCAAGGGCCTCGGGGCCGTTGCGGCGGGCCTCGAGAGCGCGGGCGGCGGCCAGGGCGGGGTGTCCTGCGACGGCGTCCTCGATCCGCGGGAGCAGGACGTGCGCGTGCACGTCGATCGTGGGTGCGCTGCTCAGCGGACTCACGGAGTTCACGGGGTTTCCTTGATGACGGACATCGTGCGGTGCATCAGACCGGGCATGTCGGCGTTCCGGACGCCGTCCAGCTGCCACTGACCGAGTTGCACCGAGGCCTCGACCACCATGCGGACACGGTCGATCCGGCGTTCGTAGAAGCCGGTCAGCAGGGCGTCCAGAGAACTCCAGTCCTGCTCCTCGCTCAGCATCTCGGCCAGCACGGAGGCGTCTTCCAGCGACATGGCCGCGCCCTGGGCGAGGGTGGGGGGACAGGCGTGGGCGGCGTCGCCGATCAGGACGACCCGGCCGCGGTGCCAGGCGCCCTCGACGAGCAGCCGGTGGAACCACGTGTAGTTGACCTTGGCCGGGTCGGTGATGCTCGCGGCGATCTCCGGCCACACGCCGCCGTAGCCCGCGGCCAGCCGGCGCATCTCCTCCGCGTATGAGGCAGGGTCGATGGCGGTGCGGTCGCGGTTGGCCTCCACGAGGTAGGCATACATGGTGTTCTGGCTGGTGGGGCAGTAACCGGCGATGTAGCAGGGGCCGCCGTAGATCAGGTCGGAGCGCTCCACGCCCTCGGGGCGGTGCGTGGCGACGCGCCAGATGGCCATGCCGGTCGGCTCGGGCTTGTCGCTGATGCCGATCATGGCGCGGGTGGCGGAGTTGAGGCCGTCGGCGGCGATGACGAGGTCGTAGCGCCCCTCGGTGCCGTCGCTGAAACGGACGGTGACACCGGTCCCGTCCTGGATCAGCTCGTTCGCGGTGGTGCCGAGGCGCACGCTCGCGCCGCTGGCGCGGACGGCCTCGCACAGGATCTCCTGAAGCTGTGCCCGCTGCATGCCGGCGGTCGCGGGCAGATCCTCGCCACCCGTCCGGATGCCCTGTTGGACGTGGAACACCCTCCCGTCGGGCGCGGCCAGGCCCACGGAGTCGAAGGCGTAACCGGTCTTGCAGACCTTGTCCCATACGCCTAGTTCGCGCAGGACGCGCAGCGCGTTGCCCTGCAGGGTGATGCCGGAGCCGAGGACGTTCCAGTCGGGTTGTGCCTCGATCAGGTCCACGGTGGTGCCCGCCCGCCGCAGCAGCACGGTCACGGCGTTGCCGGACGCGCCACCGCCGATGACGAGGACGTTGCGAGGACGGGGATCTGTCATGGGGTCTCCTGTGAGGGGCCGCACGGCGTGGGCGGCAAGGGCGGGGCCGGGGCGCGGCTATCGGGGCCGCCCGGCCGTTTCAGGGCGCTACTTGACGGCGATGGGGTCGACCGGCGCGCCGACGGCTGCCGCTTCCTGCGCGACACAGCGGGTGCGCTGGGCGCCGAGCCCGGTGATCGAGCCGTCCATCACGTCGCCGTCGCGCAGCAGTCGGCCCCAGTGGATGCCGTTCCCTGCCGGGCTGCCGGTCAGAACCAGGTCGCCGGGGAGCAGCCGGGCGGTCTGGGAGATGTACGAGACGATCCGCGCCACGTCGAAGATCATGTCCTTGGTGGACTCGTCCTGCATGGTCTTCCCGTTGAGCTTGAGGGTGACCTGCAGATCGGACGGGTCGGCGACGGAGCCTGCCGGGACGATCCAGGGGCCCAGCGGAGTGAAACCGGGGGCGTTCTTGCAGCGCAGCCAGTCGGTGCCGATGGGGGGCATGTCCCGGCGGAAGACGGTCGCGCGGTCGGTGAGGTCATTGGCGATGGTGTATCCCGCGACGTGGTCCAGGGCTTGCTCCACGGTGACCCGGTAGGCGGGGCGGGAGATCACCGCGGCCAGTTCCAGCTCCCAGTCGGGCTTCTCGGCCCACGCGGGGAGCACCACGTCGTCGTAGGGACCGCTGATCGCGGTCGGCAGGCCGATGAAGACGTACGGGAGGTCCTCGGCGGCTCGCTTGTCCATGATCGCCGCGATCTCGGCGCGGGCCTCTTCGACGGTGCGCGGGTCGTCCGGGGCGCGGTGCGCGACCCCCAGGTCGATCACGTGCTGCCGGTAGTTGGCGCCCGACTGGAAGATTTGCCGGGGCTCGAGGGGCGCGTGCACCGCCAGGTCCGCCAGCGGCTGCCAGTCGCCCGCCGGGTCCTCCACGAGGGTGCGCAGGAGTGGCAGCTGCTCGTCCCAGCGCTCCAAGAGCACCAGCGTGGTCAGCGTGGGTTCGCCCAGTGCCGTGCACAGGTCGAGCACTCGGCCGTCCGGCGCCACCAGGCCAGGGAACCTGGCCCCGCCCGGAGCCGAAAGGGTGCCGATGGCGAACGGGCCGGAGAAGGGAACTGACGCGGCTGTGGATGTCACGGAGATGTCCTCCCGATTGAGATGTCACTAATCTGGCCCGTAAGGTGTGATCTGGCAAATAGATTTCTTGGATAGACTAAATCCAGCGCACAAATACTCGTACGTTCCGACTCCGCACTGGGATGCTTCGTGAATCTGGCAAGCCTGGACCTCAACCTCGTCGTAGCCCTGCGCGCCCTGCTGGAGGAGCGCAACGTCACCAAGGCGGGGCGACGCATCGGGCTCAGCCAGCCCGCCACGAGCGCTGCCCTGGCCCGGCTGCGAAGCCATTTCAACGACGACCTGCTCTCCCGGGCCGGCGGACACTACGAACTGACCGCCCTCGGCCTGGCTCTCCTCGACCGCACCGCCACCGCCTGCGACCTGCTGGAGCGCGTCTTCACCAGCCAGGCCGACTTCGACCCCGCCCGCGAGGAACACGAGTTCACCCTGATCGCCTCCGACTACGCGGTGGCCGTCTTCGGCGCCGAACTCGCCCGCACCATCCATGCCGAGGCGCCAGGCATCCGGCTCCGGTTCAAACAGGCGCCGACGGAAGCCATCGAGGACACCACGGCGCTGCTGAGTGCCGTCGACGGGCTGCTGATGCCACACGGCATCATTCGCGGCTTCCCCACGGTCGATCTCTACCGGGACAGCTGGGTCTACATCGTCGCCGACGACAACCCCGAGGTCGGCGAGCAGCTCACGCTCGACGACCTGGCCCGGCTACCGTGGGTGACGTACCAGCGCACCTACGACGCGCCCGCCGCTCGCCAGATCGGCTTGCTCGGCATCGAGCCGCGCGTGGAGATCTCCGTGGACAGCTTCCAGTTGATGCCCCTGCTGGTCGCAGGCACCCGCCGGGTGGCTCTCATCCAGGGACGTCTCGCCGAGCGGCTGGGCGGGCTCGTCCCGGTCCGCGTCATGGAACCGCCCTACGACGCCGTGCCACTCCAGGAAGCCCTGTGGTGGCACCCGGCGCACACACACGACGCGGCGCACATCTGGCTGCGTGAGACGGCGGCCAGGGTCGGCGAGGCCGTCGAGGCCGATCGGCCCACGAGCTCCAGCCCGCCGATTGGAGAGCGCGTCGTGAAACGTGGTTGAGGCAGGAGGCGTCGCGCTGCTGAGGGTGCAAGCGGAGGCCGACAAGGCCGAGGACGGCACGGCCCGCGCCTCGGCCGCCATCCATGGTGTGCCATCGAAACTGGTGCTAGACGGCAGCTTCGGGGCCGACTCGCGCATCACGGTCAAGTCGTCTGCGGACGTCAGCATGATCAACGCGCATGTGACCGGCATCTACGACAGGCAGTCCGCATCCGCTCGTGCGCGACTGACGAACGTTCCGGGGTGGGCCGCCTGACCGACATGGGCACGACCGTGCGCACCGCGGTCACCGAGGCCAACGGTGTTTCGTCATGCCATCGACGATCAAGGGCCAGATCGCCGCTGTAGCCGCGTCCGCGCCGAACCGCAGCGCGAACTCCCGCCCGTGCCGGTATGTGACTTGGATCGTTCGATGTCGTCATTTTGGGATCGCTATTTGTCGTGGTTACTGGTTCGCGATCTTGATGCTTTGGATTGAGTTCCTCGAGAGCTCCAAGGCCGCTGCCCGCTCAGTTGGTGGAGAGGCAACGGCCTGTTTCGGGGGTTGTGGTTGCTGGTGGGTCTCGGGTTCGGAGTCGTGTTGGGCTCACATCGTGCCGATGAACACCGAACCCAACGCCGGATGGCGCTACTACGAGGGGCAACACCGTGCAGCGGCCCAGCTCGACCAGGGGTGCGGCAGACCGTCGTGCAACGGTGGGAGCCGTTCGACCCCGCCACCGGCCTGCCGATCCGGCAGTAGACGGCGGGGCCGACAGGGTTGAGCGGCGCCAGCCCTGGCCCAACCCCGTGTGTCACGGGGCGCTGGGCCGCCCGAGCGGGACGCCGTCCAGCTCAAGGTGGCGACTCATGTCGAGCTCGAAGCGGCCATATAGATTCAGATGGGACCAGAACAGAGCGGTCAGCCCGCGCCGGTCGGCCGGGCTCAGCCGTTTTCGCCAAGCCGGATCGCGCAGCACGATCTGGATCAGGTGGGTGTTGAGGTAGGTGATGGCCGCGGCGATGAGGTGCAGCGCCAGCGCGGAGACTTCAACGTTTTCGCGGTCGTCGCCTGCCAGGTCGCCGGCCTTGCCGTAGAACAGGTCCTTGCTGGCGGAATTGAAGTTCTCCACCACATTCAGACCCTCGTTGATCTCCCTCCTGAGTTCCTCATCCGCCAGATACTCACAGATGAAGATCGTCCGGATGCCGGCGGAACCGGCCGGTGAGGTAGTCCAGCCGCAGAGGCTCGCCGTCGGCGGTGGTGAACACGTATCCCGAGTCCTGCCAGCGTGTTCCCGCTGTCGCGCTCAGTTCCTCTTGCCGCTCGCGGTGCCGTATCAGCACCCGTACGGTCTCCGCGTCCAGGGCGACCACCCGGCAGCTGGCGGCGCTCTTCGGCGGGCCTGTGGCCGACCATGACCTGGCCGTCGGCGTGCACCCGCTGCTCCGCCACCGTCAGCCCCGCGGTGTGCAGGTCGACGTCCGTCCAGCGCAGCCCTGCCATTTCACCGCGGCGCAAGCCGCGCAGCGCGGCCAGCCACCAGGCGGCGTACAGGTGGTCCTGCGCGACGTTGGCCAGGAAGGCCGCGAGCTGTTGTTCGGTCCAGACCGCCGCTGCCGGACGTTCTCCCGCTTGCTGCCACCGGGCGGTCCGCCCAGCGGTCCAGACGACCGGGTCGATGATGAGATCACCAAGGCCGATCGAACCTGGGTATCCGCCCACTATCAAGGGCAGGTTCTGCTCCACCGCGTCGACCCCATGCACGGACTCACCACCGCCGACTACGAGACTCTCAGCAAGTGGTTGCACAGTGTCCCCGGAACATCATCGCCCCACAGTGCGGCTTGAATCGGCCCCAGAGAAAGGCACTACGACACGCCGAGATCAGCCATCAACACAACCGATCCGCTCATGTTAAGTCACCAGATTGACCCTCGGCGACCAGAGAACACCTTCCAAGATCAGTTCGGTTGAGCAGCTGTGCTCGTAGATGCAGCTGCGTCCGCAGGCTCGGCCGCAGCCGCCGAGAGCGACCTTGCGGCGTTCGCCGTGGCCGAGGAACTCCTCCCAGTCCTCGTCGGCGGTGCCCGGTATTCGTCGCTGGGGCGCATGCTCGGCGGCGGGCGATGAAGGCGCGGTGGCCATTGATCGCTACAGCGTGCTGCATTGTCCTGACTTCGGGCCCGTCACGGCGTTGGTGAATCCGTTGTTCACGGGCGGTACGACGTTGTTGCTGCACGACAACGGGCCGTTGATCGCGTTCCCGGCGATCACGTTCCACCATTGCGTCCCGGTCACCGCCAACCGACCTGTGATCGTGTTCCGGGCACAACCCAGCCGTGGGTTGCCGAACGTCACCGACGAACTCCCGGATACGCTCACCGGGCCGAAGATCTGGGTGCCGCAGACCACGACGCTACCAGCGCCTTCCGCGTTCACCCGGCCACTGATCACCGCGTCGTTCACCTGCAGTGAGGCTCCGGCCTGCACCGACACCGGGCCCGACATCGTCGCTCCGTCCAGGCACGTCACGCCGCCGGTCACCTTCAGCTGCCCGGAGTACTGGCCGGTGATCGTCCGGTCGCAGCGAAGGCCGACGTAGGCATCGACCACGTCGACCACCGCCGTCACCGATCCGAACGTAGTGGAACCGCGGATCGTGAGCCGGCCGGCCGTACCGGTTCCGCCGTCCGGTACCGCATCCCACGCCACCGGGGCCGGCTTGGTCGAACCATCCGCCGTGGTCAGCACCCGCACCGAATCCGGTAGAGCGATTTCGTCGCCGACCAGTACGGCCGAGTACACGGTGTCCTCCACCACGTGCGATGCGTGACTCTTGGTGAAGACATCGATCGACGCGTTCGGCTCATACGTGCGCGTCATTCCGGGAACAGCGCGGAACAAGGATTCCCATCTCGCCGGCTCCCACGCCAGCACGCCCAGTCCCTGGTTGTTCGGGATGTCGTTGGCGATCTGGAAGACGCGCTGCAGGGCGTCCGCCTGCCCCTGGACGGTTCGCGGATACGGCGAGTTGGGAAGCGGGGTTCCTCCGCCACCCGAGGCCGGGTACGACGTCTCGGCAACCTCGATCTTGTACTTGGGGTGTGCTGCCGCCACGGCGTTGATGATGGACTCGTAGTACTCCGGCGACCCGTGCCATTGCGGGTAGTACGAGTGGGCGATGACGTCCGTGTCGGCGCCCTTGGCCTTGATCCGGGTCAGGTACTGGTTCCAGAACTCGAGCGTCTTGCCTTCGATGCCGCTGGTGACGATGTGCGTCTCGACCTTGATGTCCTTGCCGTGGGCGGCCGACACATCCCGGACCGCGCGGATACCCGCTGCGGAGAGCGTGGTGAAGCGGTCCCACGCCTCGTCGTACAGCCGCTGCTGGTCCGGGTCGGTAGAGCGCCAGTAGTTCCAGAGCAGGCCGCCGCCGGGTTGCGACTGGTAGATCTCTGGCTGATTCCGGAAGTACGCCGGGTTGGTCACACCGGCCAGCGCGGCCTCACTGCCGAACATGAAGCCGTTCGCGATCTCGTTGCCGACGGCCACCTTGTCGGGGGTCGTGCCCTGCTCGATCAGCCGCTCGATTGAGGCGTAGGTGTAGTCGTACACCGCTTTGGTCAGATCACCGAACTCAAGCTGGGCCCAGCCCCGCGGCTTGGGTTGCTTCGACGGATCGGCCCACGAGTCGGCGTAGTGGAAGTCGATGCCCAGGCCCATGTTCCGCGCCTTGACCCACTTGGCCACCTCCGCCGATCGCTCCGGGCCCTGGTACGGCGTGGCCAGCAGATCGCCCGTGCCCTCGCTGCGGGGTTCGTTGAAGACGCGCAGCCGCGTGTATTCGAAGCCGCGATCCTTGAGCACGTCGAGCAGGTGGGGCCCCGCACCTCGATCCGCCTCCAAGGGGTTCACCCAGTAGTTGCGCCCTTCGGCGACGTCATTGTCGACCCAGGAGGCGTCGGAGCCGAGCACCAACTCCTCGCGCAGGTAGTTGTAAACGCTGAGTTCGCTGATTCCCACAGTCGCGCCGGGCGACGTTCCCGTGATCCTCACCCGTACGTACCTCGTCCCCGGCTGGGTGAAGAGGTTGACCGAGCCGCGGCCTGGCCGGTGGTTGGCCGAATGGTCGGCGATGACGTGCCAGCCGGCGCCGTTCGCTGACGACTCGATCACGTACTGGTAGACCGCCCCCGGGTCCGGGAAGACGACCCTGACCTTCCTCACGTTGTCGTAGGCCCCGCCGAGATCAAGCGTCAGCCATTGACTCGAAGGCGTGCCCTCGGCGATCCACGCGGTCTGGTCGTCCTGGTCGATCGCCAGGTCGGCGGTGGATGCCCCGCTGGTGACCTTGACGCTGGCCCATGATTTGGCACTGATGTTGCTCTCGATCGGCTTGATCTGCACATCGCCGTAGAGCGCGGAGGCCGGCAGGGCCGGCCCGAATACTGCTGCGCCGCAAGCCAGAGAGATTGCGGTGGTGATGCCTAATATCCTGCGGGTGGGATGCGTCATTCCTTGTTTCTCATTTCTGTCCCCGAGTGGCTTGTGACCGGCGAACACGGCGACCTGGGCGGATCATCGGATCTTCGGTACCGGGACCTTGGCCCAGTCGAGGTCGGAGGCCAGGTAGGCCTCGGCCGCCGGGGTGACGCCGTCGGCCGGTTTGCGCAGAGGGACGTCGTAAAACGATTCACGCAAAGCGCTCGTGGGAGCGCTCCTATGGCCCCCGATCGGCGTGACGCTGTGCTGGGAGGTGGGCGTGCCGGCGGGGTCGAGGTAGTTCGTGCTGTCGGTGACCGTGGCGATCGGGCGGCCGTCGCGGTAGACGCGGAAGTTGGCGCCGAACATCCCGATCGGACCTGCTCCCGTCACCTCGGCCCCGAGGAAACGCCAGCTCGGGAAGACGCCTCCCGGTGTCGTCGTGGCGACAAGGCCACGGTCGAGGCGCTCCATCTTGATGCGGGGTTCGGCGGAGGCGGGCGGGGGCCGGTAGAGCGCACACGAGGGCGGCCGCGACTGTATGGGCTAAGTGGGCGGGCTGCACTGGAAGCTCCTGGGGGTGTCGGAGCAATTGAATCGATATAACGACCGCGAGCGTAGAAGCGTTAACATCGGTGCGTCAAGACTTCGGGTGGCGTTCGCGGGTACGGCGTCCGCCGCTGATGCGCTTGCAACACTCGCCGTCATTGCCGCGACGTCGGTCCCGGCGCGTGAAACTTTCAGACCGCTCCGGGGTGTGCCGGGAATACTCTGGGAGCGTTCACAGCGCAGATGAAGACGTTTTCACCGTCGATCGAGATGGTGTGTTTGCTAACGGCGCAAGTACCTCGGATTTCGAACGGGCTCTTTAAGCAAGGCATGTTGTGCGTTACTGTGCACGTTCACAGAGCATCATCGAGCCTGTGAGGAGGACGCGTGGCCTCACCCCCCACCCTGCCTACGGCTTCGCACCCGATCCCCGTCACCCCCCGTCGTCGCAGAACATGCGGCGACACGACATCCGCCTGACTGCGACTGCCGACGCCGGCTCCCGGCGCAGCGACATCAGGACGGCGCAAGCGGACTGACCACCCACTCGTGCCCCGGGCCCGGGCGCCAGCCGGTCTGTCCGTCATGCCCGTCAACCAATGGCCGGCCGACGGCGCCGAACCCTGTGCTTGATCAGCCGCGCCGCCCGCCTCGCCAGCTGCTTTGACCCCTGTTTTCTGATCTCTGTCCTGACCATCGGAGGATCCCATGAAAAGGATCTTGGTGGCGTTGGCGTTATGCGCCGCCGCGACTGTCCCCGTCGGGCAACCGGCCCACGCTGCCGCCGCATCGCTCAGCATGCTTGGCGCTGATGTCTCCTCCTTGCAACGAGCGCTGGATCTGGGCGCGAAGTACTACGACGCCGGTGGCGTGCACCGAGATCCGCTGGACATCCTCAAGGGCGTCGGCGTCAACTACGCACGCCTGCGGATCTGGAACAACCCGATCAGTGGCTACAACAACAAGGACAAGGTGCTGCTGCAGGCCAGGGCGGTCAAGGCCAAAGGGCTGAAGCTGATGGTGGACTTCCACTACTCCGACACCTGGGCCGACCCCGGTAAGCAGTACAAGCCGGCCGCCTGGTCCAGCCATGGCATCAGCCAGCTGCAGACCGACGTCTACAACTACACCTACGACGTGTGCACCAGTCTCAAGGCTCAGGGCACCGTCCCGGACAGCGTGCAGATCGGCAACGAGATCAACACCGGCATGCTGTGGAACGACGGCAGGGTGACCAACAACGACTTCACGAACCTGAGCCTCCTGCTCAAGGCCGGATACAACGCGACAAAGGCGTGCAATCCCGATACGCAGGTGATCATCCACACGGCATTGGCGGAGAGCCTGTCCTCCGCTCGCCGGTTCTATGACGGGATCCGGGCCAAGGGCGTGTCCTGGGACATCACCGCCCTGTCGTACTACTGCATGTGGCACGGCACGACATCCAACCTGTCCACGGTCATCGCCGACATGCGCGCCAGGTACGGCAAGGACGTGGTGATCGCCGAGACCGCCTACCCCTTCACCGCCGACAACGCAGACTCCACGCGCAACGTGGTGACCTCGGGCTGCTCGGGGTACCGGATGACTTGGCAGGGGCAGGGCGCGCAGTTCGCGGCGGTGCAGAGCACAGCTCGTAACGCGGGTGCGATCGGGGTCTTCTCCTGGGAGCCGACCTGGTACGCGGTGCCCGGCAACGGCTGGGATCCGGCGAACATCGCGAGCAGCGGTAACGAGTGGGACAACATGGCCGTCTTCAACTGGACCGGCCACATCAACCCTCATGTCCGGTGGACACCGTGAGCCCGAGGGCAACCGTGCCTGCCGAGCACCCCGCTCCCGGCAGGCCTGGCCCGTGGCACCTGAGGCACCAGCCCGTAAGAAGCCGATGGTCCGTCGTGCAGGCGGCGCCGTACTACTGCAGACCTCATGAGAAAGCGCGGAATCACTATGAGTTCCCCTCGGTCAAATGGCCGCGTGCTCGGCCCGGCGGCCTCTTCGAGGCTCGTTCTCACCCTCCTCGCCTTCCTGGCGGCCCTGCTGTCCGTACCACTCGCGACTCCGGCCGGAGCGGTGACGGATCTGGCGCTGGGCAAGGCCGCGAGTGCCGACTCCAGCCAGTCCGGTCGCGGCCCGTCCCTGGCCAACGACGGCGACACCGCCACCCGCTGGTGCGCCGCCGACGGCGGGACCGGCCACTGGTGGCAGGTCGACCTCGGAAGCGCGGCGACGCTGAATGGCACCGAGGTCCGCTGGGAGTTCGCCCGCGCCTACAGGTACCACGTCTCGGTCTCCACCGACGGCATGGCCTGGACGCGGGTGGCCGACCGGACGGCCGGCACGGCCGCCGCCCAGGTGCAGAGCGACGCCTTCACCGCGACCGCGCGGTACGTGCGGATCACGGTGACCGGGCTCGCCGCGTCGACGTGGGCGAGTATCACCGACTTCAAGGTCTTCGGCGCCGACACCGGTACCTCGCCGGGGCCGGAGCCGGATCCGGCACTGCGGTCCAGGTGCACCGGCACCTCGCCGATCACCTGCCACTTCGACGTCCAGCCGGGTAACTACGACGTGACCGTGGTCCTGGGCGACCCGGCCAGCCCGGGGGTGACCAGCGTGCAGGCGGAGGCCCGCCGTACGGTGTTGCCTGCCGTATCGACGGCGGCGGGCTCGTATGCGCGGTCTTCGTTCACGCTGAACGTGCGCCAGCCGGAAGGGCAGCCGACCGGGCAGGGCGGCACCGGGCGGCCCGGGCTTGACCTGGTCTTTTCCGGGCAGGCGCCGAAGCTGAACGGGATCGGGCTGGCCCCGGCGAGCGGGCCGGTCCTGTATCTCGCGGGTGACTCGACCGTCTGCGACCAGCCTGTCGCGCCGTACACCGGGTGGGGGCAGCAGCTCCCGCAGTACTTCAAGCTGGGCCTATCGGTGGCCAACTACGGCGACTCGGGCGAGAGCTCGGGCAGCTTCCTGTCCAACGCGGCGCTGTTCCCCGCGATGAAGCAGCTGATCCGGAGCGGCGACATGGTGCTGATCCAGTTCGGGCACAACGACAAGTCGACGACGGCCTCGGCGTTCGCCTCGAACCTGACCAGCCTGGTGACCCAGGTGCGGTCGCAGGGCGGGAAGCCGGTGCTGGTCACGCCTCCGGTGCGTCGGCTGTTCGCCGCCGACGGCACGCTGACTTCGACGGCGCTGCACGTCAACGGCGTGGGCGCCAATCTCCCGGCGACGATGCGGCAGGTGGCGGCCACGCAGAACACGTCGCTCATCGACCTGACCGCTGCGAGCGAGGCGCTGGTGGAGGGGCTCGGCCCGAACGCCTCGGCCGCGCTCTACCTGACCGAGCTGAACGACAACACGCACTTCTCCGCGCACGGCGCTAACGAAATGGCCAAGCTCGTCCTGCAGCGCATGCGCGAGCTGAACCTGTCGCCGGTGCTGTACCTGCGATAACCACCCCGACCTACCTCTTGGAGTTCCCTCATGTCCTTACGTAGACCACGCACCGCGCTGCTGTCCGCCGGCGTCGCGTTGACGATGGCCGCCGCAGGCCTCGTCATGGCCGCGGAAGCCTCCGCGGCGACCCGCTACGAGGCGGAAAGCGCACCGGCCACGTGCGACGGACTCATCGAGTCCAACCACGCCGGCTTCTCCGGCAGCGGATTCTGCAACGGCAACAACGTGGCCGGCGCGGCGGCACAGTTCACCGTGACCGCGGCCGCGGCCGGCGATGCCACCATCGCGATCCGGTACGCCAACGGCGGGACCGCGGGCCGTCCCGCGGACGTGCTGGTCAACGGCGCGGTCGCACATGCCGCCAGCGCGTTCGACCCCACCGGCGCCTGGACGACGTGGGTGACCAAGACGCTGACCGTGTCGCTGAACGCGGGCGACAACATCATCCGGTTGAGCCCGACCGCCGCCGACGGCCTGGCCAACATCGACTACCTGGAGACGGAGCAGGGCGGCGGCCCAACCCCGACCGGCCGGCAGATGGAGGATCTCAACCGCGGCCTGGTCAGCGTGCGCTCGGGCAGCGGCAACCTGGTGTCCTGGCGGCTGCTGGGCACCGAGAGCGCGAGCACCGGGTTCAACCTCTACCGGGGCTCGACCAAGCTGAACTCCTCGCCTCTCACCGGCGCGACCAACTACCTGGACAACGGCGCACCCGGGGACGCCTCCTATACCGTCCGAGCGGTCGTGAACGGGGCCGAACAGGCCGCGTCCGAGCCGTCCCTGCGCTTCACCGGCGGCAACTACCTGGACGTGCCGATCTCCCGACCGGGAAGCAACTACACCGCCGGAGACGCCAGCGTCGGCGACGCGGACGGCGACGGGCAGTACGAGATCTTCCTCAAGTGGGACCCGAACGACCAGAAGGACAACTCCCAGTCCGGGGTCACCAGCAACGTCTACATCGACGCCTACCGGCTCAACGGCCAGCGCCTGTGGCGCATCGACCTGGGCCGCAACATCCGGGCCGGCGCGCACTACACGCAGTTCCAGGTGTACGACTACGACGGCGACGGCCGGGCCGAGCTGGCGGTCAAGACCGGCGACGGCACTGTCTCCGGCACCGGACAGGTGATCGGCAACGGCAGCGCCCTGCACCGCAACTCCAACGGCTACATCATCACCGGTCCCGAATACCTGACCATGTTCAACGGGCTCACCGGCGCCGCCATGTCCACGGTGAACTTCGATCCGGCTCGCGGCAACATCAACGACTGGGGCGACAACTACGGCAACCGCGGCGACCGGTTCCTGGCCGGCACCGCCTACCTGGACGGCCAGCGGCCCAGCCTCATCATGGGCCGTGGCTACTACGCCAAGAGTGCGATCGCCGCCTGGGACTTCCGCGACGGCCAGCTCACCCGGCGCTGGAAGTTCGACTCCAGCAACGCTGGCAGCCAGTGGACCGGCCGCGGCGCGCACTCACTGTCCATCGCCGACGTCGACGGCAACGGCACCGACGAGATCATCTACGGCGGCATGACCATCAACGCCAACGGCACCGGCCGCTACACCACCAGCTTCTACGCCCATGGCGACGCCCTGCACGTCGGAGACTTCGTGCCCGGCCGTGCCGGCAAGGAGATCTGGATGATCCACGAGCAGAGCTCCGGCGCCTCCGCCACGCTGCGCGATGCCAACAACGGCTCGATCATCATGCAGAAGAACAACACCTGCAACTGCGAGGGCCCGGCCCGCGGCGTGGCCGCCGACATCCACGCCGGTAACGCCGGTGGCGAGTTCTGGGGGACCGGCACCGGCCTGGGCAGCCTCTTCAACGCCTCCGGCGGCAGCGTCGGGCGCAACCCCAGCAGCTACAACTTCCTCGCCTGGTGGGACGGCGACCCGGTGCGCGAGCTGCTGGACGGCAACCACGTCGACAAGTACGGCACCGGCGGCGACACCCGCCTGCTCACCGCCTCCGGAGCGCACTCGATCAACGGCACCAAGTCCACCCCGTCACTGTCCGGCGACCTGTTCGGCGACTGGCGCGAGGAGATCATCCTGCCCCGGGACGACAACGCCGCGCTGCGCATCTACGCCACCACAAGCCAGACCGACCGGCGCATCTACACGCTGATGCACGACGCCCAGTACCGCGTCGCCATCGCCTGGCAGAACACCGCCTACAACCAGCCGCCCCACCCGAGCTTCTTCCTCGGCAACGGCATGAGCACCCCGCCGCAGCCCGACATCTACGTCCGCTGAACATCCAGCGGTCTGGCGGCCCCGCACCACCGGGCCGCCAGACCGTGACCTGCGCCGATGGCGAGTTGTTCTCAGCCGGCCCTCACCCCCCAGGAGCCTCGATGAAATGGCTGCCGAAGATCTCCTTACTCACGGCGATGACGACGGCACTGGCCGGCGCTCCCATCGCGTTCGCGACCGGCGCGCACGCCGCGACGACCCGGTACGAGGTGGAGTCCGCACCCGCCGTATGCAGCGGCGCCATAGCCTCCAACCACTCCGGCTACTCCGGTAGCGGTTTCTGCGATACCGCCAACGCCGTCGGCAGCGCTGCGCAGTTCACCGTCAGCACACCGACTGCGGGCACCGCCACCCTGGCCATCCGCTACGCCAACGGCACCACGACCGACCGGCCGGCGGACATCAGCGTCAACGGAACGACGGTGCAGTCCGGGCTCGGCTTCGAGGGCACCGGCGCGTGGACCGCCTGGGCGACCCAGAGCCTGCCCGTGCAGCTGAATGCGGGAACCACCACCGTACGGCTCGCCGCGACCACCGCCGGCGGGCTCGGGAACATCGATTATGTCGAGGTCACGACGGGCGCCGGGGACGGCTCGCCCACTGATCCGAACATCCGTTTTGTCGGCCGCTGGGACACCCGCAACAGCAGCGCCTACGTCCCCGGCTGGGCCGGCGCCTATCTCAAGGCGGGGTTCACCGGCACCACCGTCAAGCTGAAGCAGCGCAACACCATCGACCTCTACTACAGCATCGACGGCGGCCCCGACGTCTACCTGCAAAGCGTGCGAGGCACCGTCAACCTCACCCCGACACCGCTGGCGGCGGGCACCCACAGCCTGCGCGTGTCCTACCGGGTGGTGGCCGGCTCCTACCGTGGCGATGCGGTGTTCCAGGGGCTGGTGCTCGACCCGGGCGCGCGCACCCTGCCCGCCGAGCCGTCCCGCGGCATGGTGGAGTTCGTCGGGGACTCCATCACTGTCGGCACCACCAGCTCGAAGAACGCGCTCACGGCGTACGGATGGCTGGTCGGCGAGCAACTCGGCCTGGATCACATGCAAGTCGCTCAGGGTGGCGCCTGTCTGGTGAGCACCGCCGACGGCTGTGTCGGCCTGGACCGGCGGTTCGTGAAGGTGAGCGCTGCCGACGGGGCGGTCGACCATGACTTCACGCGGTACCAGGCGGATGTGGCCGTGATCAACCTGGGCACCAACGACGTCGGTCACGGGGTGTCCACGACCCAGTTCCAGAGCTCCTACATCGGGCTGCTGCGCACTATCCGCAGCAAGTACCCGAGGGCCGCGATCCTGGCCTTGAAGACCTTCCGCGGGCGGTATGTGCCGCAGACCCAGGCCGCGGTGCAGACCGTCAACAATGCCGGGGATCACAACGTCTTCTTCGTCAACACCGACGGTTGGGTGCCTCCGGACGGCTTGTCCGACGCCGTCCACCCCAACGACATCGGGCACCGTGCGATCGCGGCGAAGCTGGCGCCAATCGTGGCCGCCCACCTCGCGCCGAGCCCCACGTCAACGCCCACGTCCACGTCGAGCGGCACGTCCGACGCATGCGCCGTACAGTACAAGATCACCAACCAGTGGAGCGGCGGCTTCCAGGGTGAGGTGCATGTCACCAACACCGGTACCGGCACACTCAACGGGTGGGCTTTGCGCTGGACCTTCGCCGACGGCCAGCGGATCGACCAGGGATGGAACGGCACGTACACCCAGACCGGCGCCACTGTCACTGTCACCAATCCCTCGGGGAATCCGGCTCTTGCCCCGGGTGCCTCCGCGACTGTGGGCTTCACCAGCGTCTGGAAGGACGTCAACACCGCCCCGGCATTCTTCGCCCTCAACGACGCCGGATGCGCACTCAGCTGACCCGCCTGTCGCCGGTGCCGTACCTGCGATGACCAGACCCGGCTCACCTTTTGGAGTTCCCCATGTCCTTACGGAGAAGGCTGTCCGCCGCTGTCGCGCTGACGGTGGCCGCCGCGGGTGTCGTCATGGCCGCGGGAACCGCCGCGGCGGCGACCCGCCATGAGGCGGAAAGCGCGCCGGCCACGTGCGACGGTCTCATCGAGTCCAACCACGCCGGCTTCTCCGGCAGCGGATTCTGCAACGCCAACAACGCGGCAGGCGCGGCGGCGCAGTTCACCGTGAGCGCGCCCGCCGCCGGCGCGGCCACCGTCAACATCCGGTACGCCAACGGCGGGACCTCAAGCCGTCCCGCTGACGTGCTGGTCAACGGCGCGGTCGCACATGCGGGCAGCGCGTTCGACCCCACCGGGGCCTGGACGACCTGGGTCACCAAGAGGCTGACCGTATCCCTGAACGCCGGCGACAACATCATCCGGCTGAACCCGACCACCGCCGGCGGTCTGCCCAACCTCGACTACCTGGAGGTCGACGCGCCCACCTCCGGCAAGACCACGGTCTGGCTGGCCGGAGACTCCACCGTCGCCAGCAGCTCCGGCAGCAACGTCGTCGGCTGGGGCAGGGAGCTCAGCAACTACCTCACCACCGACGCCACCGTGGTCAACAGCGCCATAGGCGGCCGCAGCGTCCAGACCTGGCTGTACGAGTCCGCCGTCACCAGCACCAAGAACTCCGCCGGGGAATGCGTGCTCAGCTCCACCGCCTACGCCGCCCGCTGGCAGGCGATGCTCAACGCCTCCACCGGGATGAAGGCCGGCGACCACCTGTTCATCCAGTTCGGCATCAACGACGGCTCGTCCACCTGTCCCCGCCACGTCGGCTCCGCCCGGTACCGCGAACTGCTCACCACCATGGTCCGCGCCGCCCAGCAGCGCGGCGCGCACCCCGTGCTGGTGACCCCGGTGGCCGCGCTGACGTGCAGCGGAAGTACGGCGACGCCCAACCGCGGATTCCTGACCGAGACCTTGGACGTCGGCAGGGCCACCGGCGCCCCGGTCATCGACCTCCACAAACTGAGCTACACCCTCTACAACGGCCTGCGCTTCTGTCCGTTCAACGGCGACTACTCCTCCGGCCCTGTCGGCGCGTTCTTCGCCAACGACCACACCCACTTCGAGGCGGCGGGTGCACGCCAGATCGCGGGCCTGGTCACCAAGGCGGTACGCGACCAGCAACTCGCCCTCTCCGCGTACCTGAGGTAACACTCGACTCACCCCCCAGGAGTCTCGATGAAATGGTTGTCGAAGATCTCAGTTGTCACGGCGATGGCGACGGCCCTGTCCAGCGCGCCCGTCGCGTTCGCGACCGGCGCGCATGCCGCCACGACCCGGTACGAGGTGGAGTCCGCACCCGCCGTATGCAGTGGCGTCGTCGCTTCGAACCACTCCGGCCACTCCGGTAGCGGTTTCTGCGACACGCCCAACGCCGTCGGCAGCGCTGTCCAGTTCACGGTGAACATGCCGGTCGCCGGCACCGCCACCTTGGGCATCCGGTACGCCAACGGCACCACCGCGAACCGGCCTGCGGACGTCAGCGTCAACGGGTCGGTGGTGCAGCCCGGGTTCGGTTTCGAGGGCACCGGCGCGTGGAACGCCTGGGCGACCAAGAGCCTGCCGGTGCATCTGAACGCGGGGACCAACACCGTGCGGCTCGCCGCGACCACCGCCGGCGGGCTCGCGAACATCGATTACCTCGACGTCACGACGGACGACGGGAACAGCACGATCATGCAGGGCGCTGACGTGTCGACGCTGCAGCGGGCCGTTGACCTGGGCGCCAGGTACTACTACGCCAACGGCACCCCGGGTGACCCGCTGGACATCCTCAAGAGTGCCGGCGTCAACTACGTCCGGCTGCGGATCTGGAACAACCCGCGCAGCGGCTACAACAACAAGGACAAGGTCCTGCAGTACGCGCGCACGGTGAAGGCCAAGGGCCTGAAGCTGATGGTCGACTTCCATTACTCCGACACCTGGGCCGACCCCGGCGTCCAGACCAAACCGGCGGCGTGGGCAGGCCACGGGATCAGCCAGCTGCAGACGGACGTCTACAACTACACCTACGAGGTGTGCACCAGCCTCAAGGCTCAGGGCACCACGCCGGACAGCGTGCAGATCGGCAACGAGATCAACACCGGCATGCTGTGGCCCGACGGCCAGGTGGCCAACAACGACTTCACCAACCTGGGTCTGTTACTCAAGGCCGGATACAACGCGACCAAGGCCTGCAACAGCAGCACGCAGGTGATCATCCACACGGCGCGCGTGGAGAGCGGCGCCCGCTGGTTCTACGACGGCATCCGGGCCCAGGGCGTGCAGTGGGACATCACCGCGCTGTCCTACTACTGTTACTGGCACGGCAGCCTGTCGAGCATGGCCGCTGTGGTCTCCGACATGCGGTCACGGTACGGCAAGCCGGTCATCCTCGCCGAGACCGCCTACCCGTTCACCACGGCCAACTTCGACCACAGCGGGAACATCATCACCTCCTCCCAGCCATGCTCCGGCTACCCGGCGACGCCCGCCGGACAGCAGGCCAATTTCGCCGCCGTGCAGAACACCGCCCGCAACGCCGGCGCGAGCGGGATCTTCTACTGGGAGCCCACTTGGTACGCCGTGCCCGGCAACGGCTGGAACCCGGCCGACATCAACAACTCCGGCAACGCCTGGGAGAACCAGGCCATCTTCGACCAGAACGGCCGCATCAACCCCAACATCCGCTGGCTCCCCTGACAACGCGCACAACCTCCCATCGCTACAGCCATCCCTGCACCCAAGGAGTCATCCATGTCCATGCAACGGCGGACATTCCTCAGCGTGAGCGCGGCCGGAGCGGCGGGCCTCGGCCTGTCCCTGCTCGGCGCGGGGCAGGCGCTCGCCGGCGTCGGGCCGCTGGACACG
>NZ_JBQQBQ010000084.1:0-34033 GCF_052245915.1 Nonomuraea sp. 10N515B | reverse complement strand
TCTGTCGGGTGCGCCTCCGACACGCGCGCTGGCGTCGGGGCACCCCCTACCCGCGGACGCAGCAGCCGTTCCAGCTCCGCCGACACCAGCCGGGTGCTGAGCAGATCCGCCGCCAGATGGGTCACGCACACGATGGCCGTGTGCGGCGCCCCGTCCCGTGACATCACGACCGCGCGAAAGGGCACGTCCACCGCATGGTCGAAGCGCGATGCGCGTAGTTCGGCCGACAGCTCGTCCACCGTCTCCTGGCCGTGCTCCGGTTCGTCGCGGACGCCGACCAGGACCTGCCCGGAGGCGAGCACTCGCTGCACGAGATCGCCCCCCTCATCGGTGAAGACCGTGCGCAGGGACTCGTGCCGCCGCAGCAGCTCGGCCGTCAGCTCCAGCACGTCCGCGAGCCCGATCCCGGCCGCTACAGACAGCGGGCAGACGACGTTGTACGGCGTGCCCTCCGGCATCTGGCGGATGTCGCGCCAGACCTGCCGCTGCCCCCAGGTCGCCGGACCGCTATGCGCGCGGGACCCGGCGAACTCCACCTTGTGCCAGATCAGATCGGTCATATCCCCTCCTCGGCCAAGGCCATCAGACGAACGTCCAGGTAGAGATCGTTGAGAGCGCCGAGGGAAGCCGGCGGATGCGGCCCGGCGAACATCGGGTGGCGGCCTCCGCCGCGCACCCGCGTCACCGCCGGCAACGTCCACGGCCCGGCGCCGTCCGGAGAGCCACGGTCGGCCACCAGCGCGTCCGCCCAGCGCTCGCTGAGGTCGACAGCGCGCAGATCGCAGCCGTCCAGCAGCGCGACGGCCCGGGTCCGGTACGCCGAGGGCATCGCCCCACGCTCGGCCGCGACGGCCAGGGGCAGGACGGCTCGCGGGGTCAGCCATTCACAACCCAGGATGGACAGCGTGGGCAGGGTGGTCTCCGCACGGGAAACACTCCAGTGCTCGAACGGCGGGTCAGCCCCGTCGCCGCCGCATGTCGGGCAGGTCACCACGCGCACCACCAGGTCGGGTGCCGGCGGTCTGATGACACCGGGCGGCTGGTCGGGGGCGATGAGGCGGTTCACGCGCGCCTCGCGGCGCGCCATCCGCGCCGTCAGGGCCTGCGGATCTTCAGCGGGTGACATCGCCGGTGCTCCTCAACGCGAAGCCTTCCAGGCACGCTTCCACCAGTGTCGCGCGGCCGTCCGGTCCGAGGCTCGTCCGGTCGGCGGGTCTGAGCCCGGACTCGACCCAGGTGGCGAGGGCCGGCCGTAACCACCCCACCGGACCGAGCGACGGGGTGTCCGCGCCGAGCAGGTACCCCGCCGCCCATACCTCCGCGGCCACGCCCGTCCCCCGGACCACCTCCGGGTCGATCCCGAGCAGTGGCGCCCAGTCATGCCAGTACCAGCTGTACTCGTGCCCGGACGGCTCCTGCGTGCCCGGGCGGGTGAAGCGCAGGTAGCATCGCGAGCCACGCAGCTCCACCACGTGCTCCCAGGGGTCGGCCCGCTCGAACCGGCCGGCCAGCGCGGCGTCCTGGGTGGGTTCGCGATGCCAGTGGTCCTGCGGCGGAGGCGTACGGGCGGCGAACACGGTCGCGTGGTAGACGTCCTCGTGCGCGGTGAGAGACTCCACCTGCGCCTTCTCCACCAGATGAGGCACGGTGGCCAGCAGCGGCAGCCCGCGCTCACGGCAGAACTTCGCGATCATCTCGTCGTCGTCGATCACGTCATCGGGGATGGTGGCGAGATAGGCGGCCAGGTCACGAGCGAGCTCGGCGGGCATCAGGAGGGCTACGGCGGGCGCCCAGTCACTGCTGGAGAGCGGCGCCCACGCAGCGCCTGCCGCCGCTGCCCGCCGTACCAGATAGGAGTTCTGCGGACTGTTCCAGTCGGAGTAGAGGGCCACCACATCGCCTGAGCGGGCGGCGACGGCGGCCGTGAGCTGCGCGGCGAAATCCGCGCAGAGCAAGGCGTCGTCCTGGATGACCAGATGGTGCGTGGCGCCTCGCGCCACAGCCGCCCAGGCGCGCTTGGCCGTCCGCAGCGGGCTGCGGATGCCCGCCGGGTCCGGATCGGTGATCACCCGGGCCGTGAGCGGGAGGCAGGAACGGACGAGGGCATCCACCAGGTGGGCGCGGGCAGGGTGGTGCATGATCGCGATACTGATGTTCACGACAGTCCTCCGATCAGCCTTCGCCGGACGAACCTGAAGGCGATCGCGGGTGCGATCAGCATGCCCACGGCGTTCAGCACGGCGACCGTCCAGTACAGGCCCTGCACGCCGGCCGAAGGGGCGATCACGGCGCCGACGGCGACGCTGCCGAGGAAGTACGGAATGTTCATCGTGAGCGCGAGGAACCCCCCGCCGACCTGCTGGATAATCACAATGGCGGTGACCGTGACGCCCATGCATCCGTAGGTGAGCCCGACGATGGCCAGCAGGTGCTCCGTCTGCGCGGCGATACCCGGCGCCCCGGCGATCAGCGCGGCGAGGGGGCCGCGCGGCAGCCACACGGCCACGGTCAGCACCGCGTAGGTCAGCCATGCCAGCCCCAGCCCTGCCCGCAACGTCGGCAGCAGCAGGTCCTGCCGACCGGCCCCGCGCAGGCGGTTCATGGTGATGGCGGTCGCAGATCCGATGGCCGTGGACGGCACCAGCACGAGCGCTTCTAGCGTGGCCGCTGCGGAGAATCCGGAGACGACGTCGGGCCCGAAGGGAGCCACCACCCAGATCAGGCAGAAATTGCCCACCGCGATCACCATGAAGGAGATCGTGACGGGCCCGCCGACGCTCGTGAGACCGGAGATCGCCTCCGGCCGCCAGGTGAACGGGCCGCGAGCCCGCCACATCTCGGTCCTGGCCAGTGCGGCGGCCACGTAGGCGAACCCGACGCCACCTCCAGCCGCCGAGGCGATGGGCAGCCCGTACATCCCTAGGTCGGTGCCGAACCCCAGGGCGGCGACCAGGCCGATCTCCATAGCCGCGCCCAGGAGCACCGCGGTGGCCGCCGGCCGGGTATGCCCGTATCCCCGCAGGCTCGAGGAGCCCAGGCAGACGGGCAACCACAGCAGGTTGGCGACGCAGAACCAGCGGACGAACGAGACGAACTCTCCGGTCTCGCCCGGCGGGATCTCGAGCACCGATGCGATGACCGGGGCACAGACGATAACGGCCAGGGTGACAGCGCCCCAAAGGGCCGCGCCCAAGCGTGCCATGCTCGCCGCGACGGGCAGGACGTCCTGAGGCCGCTTACGCCCCCGGCTCATCGCGGTGGCGACCTGGTTACTGATCTCGATGCCCATCTGGAGGGCGATGAAGAGAAAGGCCAGCGGCATGTAGAGGGATCTGACGTAGAGCGCCTCCTCGTCCACGCGTCCCATGATGGCCACGACGACGAGCGGCGTGATCACGCCGACTACCTCGCCATACATGATCGGGAATGCCAGACCGGCGATCTCCCGGCGGCCCGCCCATGGCACGGATTCAGGTGGACGAACGACCTCGACCACAATTTCTCCCTCCCGTACACTGATTCGACGACAGTAGTCAGGAAAGAGAAGGCAGAACAGCTCCCTCAATGGCTATGCCCGATCGGTGATCTATTGCCAGGACAAGGTGCGACCTAAGCTGCCGATATGAGGCACCCTCTTGGCATTGCAATAGTGGGATGCGGATATGTCGCCGACTACTACATGGCCACCCTTCCCAACCATCCGCAGATCACGGCGGTCGGCGCTTACGATAGGGACCCGGCGCGCGCAGCCGAATTCGGCCGTCATCACGGCCTTCGGATTTTTTCATCTCTGGCCGAACTGCTGGCCGATGAATCCGTGCACATCGTGGTCAACCTCACCAATCCACGAAACCACGCGGCGGTGACCAGGCAGGCCCTCGAAGCCGGCCGGCACGTTTATTCGGAGAAACCTCTGGCCCTTTCCCTCGTCGAGGGCCGCGAGCTGGTGGAGCTGGCCGAGTCGCGCGACCTGACGCTGGGCGTCGGGCCGTGCTCCCTGCTCGGGGAGACCGCGCAGACCGTGTGGCGGGCGCTGCGCGACGGGGTGGCCGGCCGCCCCAGGCTCGTCTACGCCGAGCTCGACGACGGCGCGATCCACCAGATGCCGTACTGGACGTGGACCAGCGAGTCCGGCGCGCACTGGCCGTACCTGGATGAGTTCCGGGTAGGCCCGACGCTGGAGCACGCGGCCTACTACCTGAACTGGCTGACCGCCTTCTTCGGCCCGGTCACCGAGGTCACGTCGTTCGCCGCGCTGGTGGTCCCGGACAAGGTCCCCGGCGTGGGCGGCGAGGATTTCGCCCCCGACTTCGCGACCGCGAGCCTGCGGTTCACGTCCGGAGTGATCGCCAGGCTCACCTGCTCCACTCTGGCGCCTGAGGACCGTTCGCTGCGGATCTTCGGTGACGCCGGAGTGCTGAGCGTCGCCGAATGCTGGGATTACGGCGCGGCGGTCAGCCTGCGGACGTTGGTGCCCGGCGAGAAGTTGGAGACTAGCGACCACTACCTCGATCCGCCGGTTACCCTCCCTCTCGTGCGACCCGCCGACTACCGCTACAAGCAGTCGCCGGAGCAGGACACGCACGACATGGACTTCGCCCGAGGGGTGGCGGAGCTGGCCCACGCGGTCGTCGAAGGACGCCCTTCGCCCGTGTCGGCCAAGCAAGCGCTGCACGTGCTGGAAGTCATCCTGGCCATCACCGAGACCGGGACCACCAAGATCGAATCCACCTTCGGGCCGGTCACGCCCATGCCATGGGCATCCCTTCCATCATGAGACCGCTTAGCTGGGGCGTGCTGGGAGCTGCTCGCATCGCCCGCTCGGACTTCCTACCCGCGGTGGCCGCCTCCCCGGGCGCGCGCCTGGCCGCGGTCGGCGCGCGCGATGTGGGCCGGGCGGCGGCGATGACCGCCGGGCATCCCAGCGCCCACGCCTACGGGTCGTACGCTGAGGTCCTGGCCGATCCGGCGGTCGAGGCGGTCTACGTGGCGCTGCCCAACATTCTGCACGTCGAGTGGACGCTGCGCGCGCTTCAGGCCGGCAAGCACGTGCTGTGCGAGAAGCCGATGGCGATGTCGTCGGCAGCGGTGAAGGAGATCGAGGCCGCCGCCCGCTGGGCCGACCGGGTGGTGATGGAGGCGTTCATGTACCGCTTCCACCCGCAGTACGACCCACCGGCATTCAAGGCACTGCTGGCCGAGGTGGGGGATATCACCTCCGCGCACGCGCATTTCTCTGTACCGGTCGACAGCCTGGACGACATCCGGCTGTCGGGGGACCTGGGCGGCGGGGCGTTCTGGGATCTCGGCTGCTACTGCGTGCACGCGCTGATGTGGCTGCTCGGAGAGGTCGCCGACGCCGACGGGGCGTGCACGGGCCGGCCCGACACAGCGGGCTCGGCGTGGCTGCGCTTCGCGTCCGGCACGCTGGCCACCGCGACGTGGGGCTTCACCGGCACTTTCGCCGAACGGCTGCTGCTGGTGGGCACGGCCGGGGTGCTGGAACTGGAGTTGCCCTTCCTGGCATCGGGAGCCGGGCGCATCCATCTGGCCACCACCGAGCACGAGCGGACTTGGGTCCCGGCCGCGGGTAACCAGTTCCGTACCCAGATCGAGCACTTCGCCGAGGTGGCTGACGGTAACGCGAACCTGAGAGTCCCGCTGTCGGAAACCCGGCGGTGGGTGGATGTCGCGGAGCGGCTGCGCCTGGCATTCCGGTGACGCTGCGCGCTCCGCCTGGCTGGGCCGGCACGCGGCGTGAGGCCTTCGGCCGGATGGAAGGCGCCTAGATCAGACTGGCCAGGAGACTCGGGCCGGGGTTCCGCGCCTGGTGTTCGGGGCCCGCACGTCTGGCGGTGCGTGCCGGTCCACCTCGCCTGGACGGCACGAGGACCCAGGACTGGGCTCGGCTGGCGAGCAGGATGCCGAGCTCGAGGCGGCTGCGCGCGCCCACGAGGGTCATGGTGCGCGCGACGTAGCGCTGGACCGTGCGCGAGGAGATCTCCAGCTTGTTCCCGACGACCTCGTCGGTGCAGCCCGACGCCAGGAGCAGGATGACCTCCTGCTGGGTTCTGCTGATCAGCCCGCCACGCATGCAGGCGTCGAGCCATTCAGGCAATGGATGCATGTGTCCCCCTGAGGAATCGACAAGGGTGTCAGATAGTGAGGCCGAAGTATATGGAGTAAGCATGTGGGGCAATCTGCACGTGGAGCCTGCACGTCGACAACTCATCCCGTATCCTGAACAAGGCCGAAATTTCAGGATATGCGGCAGCGACACCGAGCCCGACAAAGTAATGCTGGCTGTCGAAGACGATGCGATAGAGCCCGCGCCTCAGCGGCCGGCACGGCCATTCGTCGATGCCGCCTGCACCGTCGGTCACCGCATCGGCGACCAGCTCCCAACCGCCTCTGCCGAATATCTTCAGGCTAGCTTTCATCCCGGCCACCGGCCGGCCGAATGCGCCGTCAAGCGCTCGCACGGATACATTCATGAGCATCCTCACTCCAGACGTTCTCCACAGTATCGAAGCGCGTTATCCAAGCGACTTCCAAACGCCATCCGAGGCTTTGATGCCGGTCAAAGGGCAGCCGAATAGCAGTTCAATATCGGATCGACTTACGATTGCGTCGTCATCGGAACGGCTTGATCCGTCGAACGAAGAAGGAACAAATGAGCGAGGTCATTCGCGCCCGGACCGCCCGCATCCTCATCATCCTGCTCGTCGCCACAGGCGCCTTCGCCGCAAACGCCCTCACCACCGCGCACGGCTCGGCGGCGGACACGCCTCCACCGTCCGAGACGCACAACACCCCATGGGGCTGAGCGTTATCGCACCCTGTCGATCCGCTCGAGGAAACCCGCCTTGACCACATCCGTGAGAGCGGGTTTCATCCCTTCGGCCAGAGCCAGAGCCCGCGAGGCCGCACGCCGCCGTGCCGCGTCGTCGCCAGCGGCGGCATGAGCCTCCCCCAAGAGGATCAGCGCCTCCACCTCCTGGAGCGGGATGCGGAGGCCGCTGAGGGTGTCGATCGCTCGCTCGATGTGCTCAATGGCCTCGGCGGCCCGCCCGCGTACCAGCTCGAGCCTGCCCAGTTCGGCCGACGTCCTCGCCTCTACCAGCCGCTCACCCACAGTGCCCGCCTGCACCGACGCGAGACGCAGTGTCCGATCCGCGTTCACCAGGTCCCCCAGCCGCAGGTAGGCCGTGCCAAGGCCGTTCAGCGCGAAGGCTTCGCCGGTCGGATCGCCGGCGTCCCGCACGATGGCCAGCGCCTGCTCGAACACCTCAACCGCATCGGCCAGTTCATCGTCGGCGCGCAGGTGCATCTCACCCATGCGGTGCAGCACCTGCGCCTCCACCCGCCTGCTGCCAAAAGACCGGCAAAGATCGAGCGCCTCCGTCAGCAGTTGCCGGGTCTGCGCGAAGTCGTTGTGCTCCAGGCGCAGGTGGGCCATGTTGTGCAGCACGTAAGCCACAGCGATGAGATCCCCCGTCTCCCTGAAGATCTCCAACGCTTGCTCATACTTGGCTGCGGCGTTGTGATAGCGCCCGCGCATCCGGTCGATGGACGCGATGTTGCGCAACACGAGGGCCAGCCCCTGGCGATCGGACAATTCCTCGAAGAGGGCGGCGGCGGCGCCGAGGCTTGCGCTCGCGTCGTCGAACCGCCGTTCGGTGAGGTGCAGGGAGCCCAGTGAATACAGCATCGCGGCGTGCCCGCGCACGTCCCCCGCTCTCCTGACCGCCTCCAGGGCGATCTCGTGCGTCTCCCGCCAGTCGTCGAGGTAGGCGCGCGCCTCGAAAAGGGTCACGGTGCTGACAGCCAGGTTCCAGCAGAGCTCGACAAGACCCGCGTGCGCAGCCTGTCGGATGCCGGACACCAGCGCGTGACGCTCGCGGTCGAACCAGCGCAGCGGCGAGGCGACCAGCCGCTCGACGACGTCATCAGGCAGCGTCCAGTGCGGGCTGACGTCGTTGATCTGCAGGTAGTCGCCACCGTACTCGGCGCGGTGCGCCGCACGTGACAGGCTCAGCAACCCGCCCAGCAGCCTCGCCAGCGCCACGTTGCGCGCTTCCGAGGGCTCCTCGGCTGCGAGCCGTTCCCTGGCGAACACCCTGATGAGGTCGTGGAACTGGTACTGGCATGGCTCGCCTGTCTCGTTGCCGGTGGTCTCGACAAGCTGCGCGTCCACCAGCTCCTCCAGCAGATCGTGCGCGTCGGCCGGTGGCAGATCCAGCAGCGGGGCGCTGACCCAGGCGGAGAACAGATTCGAATCCAGGATCGCCAGCCGCCGAAAAAGCGTACGCGCCCGTTCCCCGACGTTCTCGTAGGCCAGGGAGAGTCCCGCCCGGACTCCCATTTCGCCGTGGTTCAGCTCGTCCAGCCGCCGCGTCTCGTCCTCCAGGCGGGCCACCAACTGCGCCACGCTCCAGTGCGGCCGGGCCGACAGCCTGGCGCCGGCTATGCGCAGGGCCAGTGGGAGCCGGCCGCACAGCTCCGCGAGAGCGCTCGCCGCGCCCGGCGCCGACCGCAGGCGCCCGGCGCCGGCTATGCGAGCGAACAGCTCCACCGATTGCCGGGAGTCGAAGACGTCGACCTCGATGTGGATCGCGCCGGCGATGCCGGTCAATCTGCTACGACTGGTGATCAGTACGGCGCAGCTGGGATTGCCTGGAATCAGCGGCTGAACCTGCGTTTCGCTGAGCGCGTCGTCCATGACCACGAGGATTCTGCGATCGGCCAGCTGGCCCCGATACATCTCGGCCCGCTCTTCGAGGCTGTCGAGTACGGGGGCGGCCGGCCAGCCGAGGGCGCGCAGGAACCGCTCCAGCAGATGCATCGGGCTGACGGGGTGGGAGGAGGCGCCGTGCAGGTCGGCGTAGAGCTGCCCATCGGGAAACCAGTCGCTGAACAGGTGGGCGACGTGGATCGCGATGGCGGACTTCCCGATGCCCGGCTTGCCCACCAGCACGATGATGGGTACCGCCCGCGAAGAGCTGTTTACGGCGACCTCGAAGTGACTTCTGATCTCGTCGATCTGACTGACCCGTCCGGTGAAGTCGCCGATATCGGCGGGCAACAGCCGCGGCACCGGCTGGGCCGGGGTGGTCTCAGCAAGCACGATCCTGGCCGGCGGCTCCGGCGCGTTCAGGGTCTCGTCCGAGGTGAGAATCTTGTACTCGAGATGCTGGAGCTGCTCGTTGGGCTCGATCCCCATTCCTTCGACCAGTGCCTGCCTGCCGGTCCGGTAGGTCTGTAAAGCCTCAGCCTGCCGCCCCGAGCGATAGAGCGCCAGCATCAGCTGTTCGCGCAGGCGTTCCCTGAGCGGGTATTTCTCCACCATCTCGGAGAGCTGGGCTATCACTTCATGATGCCCGCCCAGCTCCAGTTCCAGATCGACGTAATCCTCGTAGGCGGCTATCTGTTGCTCAATCAGCCGGATCGACGCCGAACGAATGAGCCTGCTGTCGATGCCGTCGAACGGCACTCCACGCCAGAGGGAAAGCGCCTCGCGATACATGCTGACCGCCGCGTCGATTCCGCCCTCTTCGCGCGCGGCCCTTGCCGCCTGGACAGTGTCGATGAAGCGGCAGCAGTCAACCTGTTCTCGGGGAACGCGCAGCGCGTATCCCTGCGATTCGGTGGAGATGACCGGACCCGGACCGTGAGAGGCCAGCGTCCGGCGCAGCATGGAGATGGAGATCTGCACCTGGGAACGTGATGTGGTAGGACGGCCCTCCCCGTAGATGGCGTCTACGAGGCGTCCCAGGGTGACGACACGGTTGACGTCGAGAAGGAGGACCGCGAGGGCGGTCTGTTGTCGGTTACCGCCGAATTCCAGCAGTTGGGAGCCGACCGCTACCTCCAATGAGCCCAGAATGCGAAAATCCATCGTGTCAACTCCATTGCGGGATTATATTCTTCGTTTCGCTATACTGTGCTATCGGAAGAGGAGGACGGCAGTAGCCCACGGGCGCTCGATATGCTGCACCTTCCGCTTGCATGACAGCCGGCATTCGCTGCGCGAGTCGGGACGAGGCGCGATCTTGTGACGGCGGATACCGCGCCACGATGCAGCTGCTCGTGATCACGTCTGTGTGACGAGAGGGGCTGCCGCTCTCATCGGAGATGCCCGTCCCGAAGTCTGGAATCTCCGCAACGACTTCGATCCGCCAGTCGGCCCTGAGAAGGCCATGGGCAGACCCCGTCACCGGCGACGTCGGTCCGCCCGCCTTGCTAACCTGGTGATCCGTGTCCACCTTCTTCGGGGGTCTGGCCGGCCGCACGCCCCCAACCATCAGCATTACGGTCCCCCTGAGCGCGAGCATTCGAGACACGGCCGCAGATCATATTGATGCCTGGTATGGCGCCGGTATGTCATGCCCGGAAATGGTGGTGCGCCTCGGGTGAGGCGCGGTCAGCTCGGTCGGCTCGCGCGGGGACAGCTATGACAACGCCCTGACCGAGAGCACCATCGGGCTGTACAAGACCGAACTGATTCACCGCCGCGGCCCGTGGAAGGGCCTCGACGAGGTCGAGATCGCCACTATGGAATGGGTCGACTGGTACAACTCTCACCCCAGCCAGGTAACCCGGTCTCCAACAGACCCGGCACGGTTCATTGCTTTCCTGAGCGTCTTTTCTGGCGTAATGATGACAGCATGAAGCCGGAATCCTGGCGGAAGGCTGCAATCGGCGCGGGCGTCGTCGCCGTCCTGGCAGGGACCGCCTACGGGCTCTCGTTCACCTCCTGGTGGCAGGCACTGGCCAACGACGATGACGGTGCCTGGCAGGTGGTGGGCCGCATCGACAACCTCGCGACTCCGATCGGCGTCGTGGTCGCGATCATCTTCGGCCTCGTCGCGGCATACCAGGGTCGCAAGACGTCGGCGCCGTCCACGGCCACCGCATCGGCGGAGCCCGGCACCATGGCACGGAAGCGGGCGGACGACCCGTACGAGAAGCTGCTGAACCATGAGGACGCCGCTGCGAAGCTCGCGAAGAGGCTGGCGAGCGGTTCTCCTGGCGTCGTCGTCGTGCAGGGAACACCGGGCGTCGGAAAGACGAAACTCGTCCAAGCGGTCCGCAAGGACCTTCAGCAGCGGGAGATGAGCTCTCGCATCGTCTGGCACGACGCCCTGCCCGGGGAACCGCTGAGGATCAACACCCTGATCAGGGAGATCGAGGGCCCGGACGCACCACCGGGGAGCAATGCGGGCACCTCACTCGCCCGGCTCAACGCGACGTTGGAAAGGTACGCCGACACCCGCGTGGTCATCGTCATCGACTGCGCCGAGGAGCTGCTGAACACGAACAAGAACAACGAGCTCGTCGACTTCGACCTGGACGAGGCGTTCGAGGCGATCGCCAGCAGGAAGCACCATCATGTCACGGTGGTGCTCGTCACCCAGGAGCTCCCCAGGTCTCCCGCGAAGCTCGACTGGCCCTCCTCGGAGCCTGCGATCCAGGTGGAGAAGCTGCCGTTTGAACTCTTCAACCAGTATCTCGATGATCTCGACCGCAACAAGGCGTTCGAGCTGGACACCGGCGTACGCGAGCAACTGTACGAGACGCTCCGTGGCAACCTCTGGCTCGCCGAGCTCTTCCACGCGGTGCTGGCCGACGGCGACTTCGACGCGCAGGAGCTGACCGCTCTCCTGTCGAACATGCATCGCGCCCGTATCCGGCCGTTCCTCATCGGCCACCTCTACAACAGTCTGAGTGACCTGCAGCGAAGCGTGCTCCGTGCCCTCGCCGCGTACGACGTGCCGGTGGACGTATCGAGCGTGGCCAAGCTCTTCGACGGTCGAGACCCGGTGACCGTCCGGAACGCGTTGTCGGAGCTCAACAGGCGCCACCTGGTGCGCAAGGGCGACGATCTGCGTTACTACCTGCCCCAGTCCACCGCCCCCGACTGGGTGCCGGCGGCGGGCATCTCGGCGGACGACGAGGAATGGACGAGGCTGCTTCGCGGCGCCGCACGCGAGCTCGGGCGGATGCAGCCCGCGCTGACCGGCGTCGAGGACATGCATCTGTACGACGCAGAGTTGCGGGCGCTCTTGAAACTCCAGTGGTTCGACGAGGCCCATGAAATGGTTGAGGATCTCGACGAGACACTGCGCGAAGGGAACTGCGGTTATCGCCTTTTCGAGCACCGTATAAAACTCAGCGGCCAGCTCACCGAGCCGCACGATGAAATGACGAACTCCAACGCGCTCGGGGATCTGTACGCCTCCAACGGAGACTTCCGTGAGGCGGGCATCGCCTACGAACACGCGCTAAGCCTGGGCACCCAGCTTAACGATGACGACGCCACGATGCGGATCCGCGGCAACATGGCGGAGATGTATTGGAGACGCAACCTGACAGGGGACGCCTTCAGGCTCTACGCCGAAACGCTGGCCGAGGCGGAGCGGCGCGGCGACCAGCGCGTACGCATGGGCGCTCTGGAAGGGCTGGCCAAATGCCACCGGCGCCGGGGCGAATACGTGCAGGCCATGGACCGCGCGAGGATGGCGCTGTCCATACCGCTCCTGGAGGACTATCCCCGGGACGAGCGGGAGATGAAGTTCGCCTCGACCAGGATGGTCCACATCAACCTGCGACTGGCTCGCTGGCACGCCGAGCAGGGCGAGAGGTCCGCCGCCCGGCAACGGCTGGAGGAGGCGGAGCGCACGGTACAGCACCGCTGGCTGGACGCCGCCTGCCTGGACGGGTGGGCCGATCATCACCTGTATTCCAACGACTTCGTGCAGGCGAGGAAGACCGCTGAGAAAGCCGTCGAGAAGGCCATGCAGACCCGTGACCCCATCACCCTGCTGCAGGCGCGGACCACGCTCTGCTTCGCTTACCTGAAGATGGACGACCTCCCTGGGGCGTTGCAGGAGATCGAGCGGGCCGAGCGCTACCGGTCTCCTGGCCGCTCGCTCATCGTGCTCGGCCTCCACGCGCTCGTGGGCAGGAAGCGGCGCGATGTCGGAGCCGCCGCGAAACTCTTCAGCGACCTTCATGAGCAGGCGAGCATCCGTATCGGAGGCGCCAGAAACGCCCCTGGCACGGGCGATGAGAAGGACTTCGCCGCATGGGACCTCAAGGGGTTCTCCCTCTGTGGGCGGCGGCTAGACGACGACAGCAAGCTCGATGACGCCATCGCGGCATTCCGCAAGGCCAGGAAGGTGGCCGGGGCGACGCCCGGCCTCGTCGCCCGGCTGAAGGAGCTGGTCGAGCTCCTCGATCAGTGCCGTCCGGGCCGGTTGCGTTCCGTGCTGGTCGCGTTTGACGAGTTCGGACCCTGAGCATCGTCTCGCAGCCAGCCCTGCTCCTGCGCGCGGATGATGGCCTGGATGCGGGTACGCACCCCCATCTCTTTGTAAAGGGTCTGCAGCAGCCGGAACATCGCCCGTTCCGAGTAGCCGACCTGGTTGGCGAGCTGGGCCACGGTCGAGCCGGCCGCCAGCTCGCGCAGCCAGGTGAGCTGCTCCTGCGTGAGGGCGTGCGCCGTGGAACGCGCCACGAAGGCCCGCGCGGACGCCGCCGCCCCCGTCGCCAGCTCGGCGGCCACGGACGCTGGCATGACGGCCTGCCCGTCGAGCGTCGCCGCCACCGCGCGCCGCAGCGCCTCCTCGGTCACGCCGCGCAGGAGTACCGAGCGGGCTCCCGCCCACAGCGCCCGCACGCCGAGCACGGCCGACTCTTCCCCGACGAGGGCGATCACCGTGTGCGTCCTGGACCTGTCACGCAGCTTCTCCAGGAGCTGCCAGTCCTGCTCGGACTCCAGGGTCAGCAGCACCACGTTGTGCTGGCCGTCGCTCACCCAGGCCAGAACGTCGTCGGGGACCTCGACCTCGTACCCCACGGAGGACAGTGTGGTCATGACCCCCTGCTGGAAGAGGGGCAGGGGGTCGACGACAGCAACGCGCACGGTCACCGGTGACCGAGGATCCCTTCTCGTGAGGCCACGGCGGCCCGCCGATGGCACGGCAGGCGCGGGCAGCCTGGCGAAGTCGGGCTCCAGCTTAGATATCAATGATCCAGGAGCACGCCGTCCACCGCGAACATCCGGTCAGCTTCCTGCCCATAGTTGTCAGGTTTCGCCTGCGTTCTGTCGTGGACCTGCAACCGCTGCTGTCCCTAGCGTCGGTAGGTCCAACGACACGCGGGGAGGCCGAATGGTCCTTGACGACGACAATGATGCCGGGATCTTCCATTCCACCCGGCGCACCGACCAGGAGCACACCCACCGGGATGTGCTGTCCTCACCTTCGTGGGATGCCCGCAGGGCTATCGCCACTCTCGCCAACCAGAACCGGAGGTGGGGACCCAAGCGCATCCTCAAGGAGCTCCAGCGCCAGGATGTGAACCTGGACATGGTCAAGGCAGTGCTGGCGGATCTGAAGCTCAGCCGCTAGAGGGGGTGATCGACGTCCACGGTCCGTAGGACGGGCGCTCTGTCCTATTCGGGGGACGGGACCCTCATCACTCTCCTGCCTCGGCATGAAGGACCGGATGACGCTGCGGCAGGTCCACGCGAGGAACTCCGCCTTGGCCACCGAACGGTGATCAACCGGGACGCTCGCTCCGGTGTGACACGACCCGCCGACATCGCTCAGAACTTGCCTAGCGCGTCCGTCCGGATCGATCGTCATCGTGAAACACCAGCCACGCTCAGGGAACTCCACGTCGGAGTCAGACGCGTGGCGCCACTGCTGGTAGCGCATCAGGTGTAGCGATCCCGGCTCCAATTGCCGGTATTCCAGCTCCCTGCTGCGCCGTTCGCACTCATCGAACAGGGACAACCCGAGATAATCGTGACCCCAGTCGACCTGGAACAAGGCCTTCGGCCTCCCTTGGACCCTGCTCGACACGTTCAGGGATCCGAAGAATAAGTTGCCCGACCTGTGGGGGCAGCACCAGGCAGAGGGCCTGTACTGGCTGATCGAGGCCAAGGGGGGCGACGTGGGCGTCGGCACGCTCCGCAAGGGGTGGGCGCAACTGGCCGCCGGCAGCAAGATCCTTGGCTCGTACGCCCACCGCACCGTCCTGGTCGGAGCGTGCGTGCGGCCCGGAGACGATCTCTTCCTCACCATCGACCACGACCTGCACCCCGGACGGCCGCCGCTGGCCCCAGTGGGGATTCGACATCGACGACGAGTCAGCGGTCGGCCCGGGCAACCTCGAAGACCGTCTCGGCGACAGCGACGACGCGCTCATCGGCGCGGCCCGCGCCCAGATGCTCGTCTACCTGGCGCTGCGCTCTGCTCCCGCCTCGCAACTGCGGACCGTGCTCGTTCCCGCCGAGCGCGCGTCCCGTCGTCAGCGTTCCGGGCTGATCACGCCCCTGGAAGACGACGACCACACCCGCGCCACGCGGGCCGAAGCCCGCGGAGCAGCGCCCCACACCGAGCGGCACATCCTGCGCGCCAGAATCCGTTCCATGGGCCTCGACGACTTCCTCACCTGCCGCATCCCCGGAACCGAGGTTCAACTCGGCATGTCCCGGAAGCTGTTCGCCGCCTGCGAGCGCCTCCGCGAGGAAGACCTCGCCATCGCCCAGCGCACCCCGGGGCTGCGCGCCGAGGACCAGCCGGCCGGTGATCAGGAACTCAGCGACGATGCTCAGGAAGAACAGCGACTCACCCAGCGGCGGATCTTCCGCGAGCAGCAGGAGGAAGCCCGCCCCCGGCTGCGCCCCCTGCTCCGCGACGCCTACGAGCAGGGAGCGACAAGCGACTGGAGTGATCTGCTGCGCCGTCCCCAGGAGCCAGAACTCGACCTGGAAGGCGACGAGGGGCTCCTCGAAGCGGCGACGCCGGAGACGTACCTGGCCGTCAGCCGCTACGGCCTGCCCCCGGCTCGCGCCTAGCTGTTAGGGCTCGCATTCGATCAGGGGTGACCTCGGGTCAAGAGTCCGGAGTACGGGGGCGCTCCAGGGGTGAGGCGGTCGGCGCTGCCGGGACGAGTCCCGACCGGGCACACCAGGGGCCGTTGTTGTGCGGGGCGAGTGCTTCGGCGGGGAGGCCCGCGGGCTGCACGTCTGCGATGCGCATCTGATCACCCAGCCGAGGCCAGCGCTCGGCGAGCGGCTTCAACGGCGAACCGGGCCGGGTCGAACTCCTGCGCGCTCTCCAGACCGGCCCAGCGGACATATTCGTCGTGCTCGTCGTGCTCGGGATCGGCCAGCACCAGACGGAAGTATGCGTAGCCTCCGATGCCGCCGACGTCCTCTGGCGGGCAAGCGCCCACCCCGTCCACCAGCACGGGGTAACGGACCCCTTCCTCCGCGGCGAGGATCTCCTCCAGCACGATGTCATGCCGCCAGCTGTCACCCAGGTCGTATTCGTACTCGATGGCAGCCCCGACCTGTGCGAGCACCTCCGCCAGCGAGGTCTTCTTCTCGTCCACAACGTCCAGATCCCACTCGGGTGACGGTTCGCCGTACAGGACACCGCCCACCGTGAACAGGTGGAGATGACGGCCCTCCCAGCCCATCGCCGCGACCAGGATGTCGTGCAGCCTGTCGATCGTGATTCCGGGTGAGACGAGCAGGCGCCGCCAGATCACCGGATCGGCACTCTCCTGGAGCGTCACCCGGATCTGATAGATCGGCTCTCCCGGTGCGGCCTCACCCAGGCTGCGCCGTACGGCGTTCACCGCTTCCGGGGTCAGAGTCGCCGTCTCCTCCGTGAGTTCCACCGCGCCCAGCCGGACCAAGACGACCAGCAGTCGATCGATGTCCTGGCCGGTCATCCGCCGCTGAGATTGCGGGTCGCGCATCTCGTAGTACGGCGACGCGATCTCCCAGGCCAGCTCCCGGAGATCCGCAACGGGCACCGGCCCGCCGTACAACCTACGCAGTAGCGCCGGCCAGATGAGCGCGAACTCCTCGCCGACCAGCGACGTGTACCAGTAGTTCTTGGGAAAGAGCGCCTCGCTCATCTTCCCCAACGCCGTGAACGACGTCTCCCACAACCGCTCCGAGTCCTTCAGCAGTGGCGCCGCCTTCTTCACCGGCAGCAGCCGCCCCTTGACCACCCGGACCAGCCCAGCCGCTTTGGCCCATTCCACGATCAGGTTCAATCCGGGCAGTTCGGTGCTGCTCTTCGTCCGGAACACCCGGTCGCCGATCTTCGGGTCGATCTCGTCGCCGGTTTCCAGCAGCGCCACCAGCGCCCGCGCGTCCGACAGCGTCAGTTTCCCCGTCTGGGTCAGCTTCCGGCCTGCGCCCACCCATTCGGTGAACGCCCGCAACTCCTCCTGCATAGCGTTCAGAGTATGGCGCAGCGTTCGGACTCAGCCGTCCGCATCGCGCGAACGAGTCCTTCAGGCCGGCCCTTCAGCCCTTCAGGAGTTCAGCCTTCAGAGCCCATGAGACACCGTAGGATCGGGTGCCGTGGCGAAGAAGCGTAGAGCGAAGGCAAACCCTACGCGGGGAGTCAGCGGTCATCCTGCCCGGCGCGCGCTGCAGCTCGCTGCCCGTCAGCCCTCGTCCGACCCTCGTGCTGTGCTGTTTGAGTCGCTGATGGGGACCGCTGGGGATCAGTGGTGGCCGGACTCCCAGGATGCGATCATCGAACGTCTCACTGACCTGCCTGCCTACTCGCCTCTGCGGCTGGAGAACGCCGTCGTCGACCTTGTCGGCGAGGAGATGTGGACGCGCACACGGACCGAGAGCATGGGTTTCCACTGGGACCAGTACCTGGCCTCTCTGGCTGACCTCGTCCGCGACGAGATCCAGATGGCCGCGCGCACCGGCGGGCAGATAGATGACCTGTGGCGGATGCTGCACGGGCTCGCCGCGATGACCCCGCCGTCCAGCGGGGAGATGCTGCGCCGCGACCTCGACCTCGCCATCCGCGAAGCCATCAAGGACACCACGATGGACTTGGCCGAAGCCGGCATCGCTCCCGGGTGGCCGAGTGAGATTCTCCGGGCCACTCCGGCCGGAGGGCCACTGCTGCTGGCCGACGCGTACGGCTCGCGGTACGCGTTCCTCGCCCCCTTCGCTTGGGGCGAGGAGGACCCGCACTGGTACTGCTGGGACATCGACCGCTGCACCGGAGACCGGGTCGTGCACGCTGCCGTCTTCGCCTCACCGGAGGAAGCGCTCGCCGAGTGGCGAGCCGCCGTGGGGATGCACGCGGCATCTGCCTCCACCCAACCGGCCCCGTGCGACCAAGCCACCGCCCGCGACCTGCTGGATCCGCTGTGCCGTTCTGACCTCCTGGGCGCCCTGCTGCTCGGCAGCGAGTCGCAACAACTCATCGCCGAGCGATACCGCCTGCGCCAGCGCGCCCGCGCCCTCTGCGAGTCGTTCACCGTCGCTCCCGAGCCCAAGCCCAAGCCCAAGCAGGACCTCAACCCGATCATCGACGACTTCGCCGCCTGGCTACGCGATCGAGATGACCACAGACCCGAACGAGAAGACATCGCCACGCTCGCCGACACCTGGTCCCGCGTCTGCGGAGCGGGCTACTATGCCTGCTCCCCGCATCGGATCGAGCACACCGTGATCCTCGTCTCAGACGGGTACATCAAAAAGTACGCCGAGGCCATACTCGATCTTCTACCCCAGTGGGTCGAATGGTGCATCGAACGCACCGGCCTGACCGGCGAACTGGCAGAGCGATCCCGCCAAGCAGCCGCGAACAACCGGTGGGATGGATCCGACAGCATGGACCTGCGCCGCACCGAATAAACCCCGGATGTCCGGGCTGCGCACCACGGCCGGTGTCCCACCCGCACGCGGATCACAGCGCCTCGTGGCGCACGGTCTCCCACCTCCGCTCGGAGAAACAAGCGCCTCACGGTGCACGTGGCCGTTGTAGTGATCGATGTACTCGTTCAGAGGGTGGTTCGCAGCCGACAACTCGCCACACGGAATCGGCCGGTCCACCGAAGCAGCCCATAAAACGTGGTGACGGTCGTCCATCCCGTCAAGGCTCGTGGTATTCATACGGCAGCGAATCTCTCCCGTCCGAAAGGCTGGACATGCTGGGGAAGGGACTCTTCCCGACAACGAGCACCTGGTACGCGTGCGGGCGGGCGACAGCGTCGTCTACCTGCACGCCGTACGGGCCCCCGGCGAGGCGGGCACGGAAGTGGCGATCAGCGGCCTGAAGCCCACCCTGGAGCAGGCGCTCGCAGGCCTGTCCGAGGTGACCGAGCGGGTGTCCGAGAAACTGCGGACGACCGACGCCTCCAAGGTCGCCATCGAGTTCGGGTGCGAATTCGCGCTGGAGTCCGGCAAGCTGGTCGCGATGATCGGCAAGGGCTCGGCGAGGTCGACCTTCAAGGTGACGATGGAGTGGAGCAACCCGGCTCCGTGACGGGATGGGAGCCCCTGCTCAAGTCCGCCACGCTCGCGCTGACCGGCGGCACGGCGGGCAGGACGGGCACCGGATTCTTCGTCGCGCCCGGTCTCGTGGTCACCTGCGCCCACGTCCTGGCCGACCAGGGTGAGGCATTGCCCGAGGAGATCGTGGGGCAGGTCGTGTCCGAGGGCGCGACCGTACGCCTGCGTACGCGGCCCGAATGGTACTTCCGCGACGACGCCACCGGCCTTGACGTGGCCTTCCTCACCAACGCCGAGCAGCACGGGAGACGACCCGTGCTGCTGTCGCCGGAGCTGGAGGTCGGCGACCGGCTGTGGGCCTACGGCCATCCCGACGGGCTGTTCCGGGCGGGCCAGCCCGCAACGTTCGTCTACGAGGGATCCTCCCGGCGCTCGCCCGGCTCCCGGCTGGAGCTTCCCAGGTTACGCGGGACCCCGGTGACCGGAGGATTCAGCGGCAGTCCCGTGGTGAACCTCCGCACCGGCGCGATCTGCGGCATACTGTCCACCTCAGACCACCGGGGCAGCGCCCACATGATCGGCGTGGCGGACATCATGGCGCGTGGAGGGCTGAACGCCGTCCCGCGGCCCGATTGGCTGGCAGAGCTCACCGACGAGCAACTGCGGCACGGCGGCTGGTCGTACCCGGGCCGCGCCGTCCGCGCCTACCTGCGTGCCGCCGAGCAGGCCGCGAAGACACACCCGTATCCCGGGGTGTTGCCGGACGTGATCGCCCCGCCGCTCGCCGCCATCTACGTCCAGCAGAACGCCGGCGCGTTGTCCGCCGAGTACGACGACGACGTGCCGCGTAGCGCCGACTTCCTGCTCGGGCAGGACACCGACGCGCTGGTCGTGGGCGGACCGGGTGCCGGGAAATCCTGCCTGCTGCGCATGTTCGTGATCACGCTCGCGGAGCGCCAGCGGAACGACGTGCCCATCACAGAGGTGCCGGTCCTGGTCCAGGCCGCCGACCTCGCCGGTTCCGCGTCGTTGCCACAGGCCATCGCCGCCGGTGTGCACGGTGACCTGGCCCAGTCCGGCCTGCTGGACGAGCTGCCCGCCGACTTCTTCAGGAACGCGCCCGTGCCGGGCGGCCGCTGGCTCGTCCTCGTGGACGGCCTGGACGAGATCCTCGATCTCGGAGAGCGCCGGCGAGTGATCGACAGGACGTTCGGCGTCCGCGACATCCCCCAAGACGCCCCGTACCGCTTCATCGTCGCCACCCGGCCTCTAGCCTGGGCCGAGATGCCCGAAAGGGCCGCAAGCTACGCGCTGATGCCGCTGGCGGAGTACCAGCTCGCGCTGCTCGCCGAGCGCTGGTTCAGCGAGCTGGAACTCCCGCTGCCCGCGCAGGCTGCTTCCCGGCTGGTCGACGCCATCAAGGAGGCCCGCCTGTCGGAACTGGCCAGAACGCCGCTCATGGCCACGATCCTGTGCCAGTTGTTCGCCGCCAACCCCAGACGCGAGCTGCCCCGCAGCCGGGTCGAGGTGTACGAGGCATTCCTCGCTCTGCTGCGCGAGCGCTCGTTCAGTGCCACGTCCGGCGGCCTGTTTCCGCAGACACGCACGACGATCTCCCGGTACGGCCCCCAGGCCGTCTCGGCTGCCGAGCAGGTGCCGCCCCGGATCGTCGAGGCCCTGTGCGCAGCGGCGTTCGACATGTTCGAGCGCGAGGGCAGGACCGTCAAGCCAGATGTGGTGTACGCGCCGTTCAACGAGACACGGCCGGGACATGTGCCCGAGCCCGTCTGGCAGAGCCTGGTCAGGGAGATCGCCCGGCGCAGCGGCCTGGTGCTGCAGCGGGCCGGCGGCGAGTTCGTCTTCGTGCACCAGACGATCGCGGAGTTCCTCGCCGCGCGGCACATCCGCGAGGTTCCTGGCCTGCACGCGTGGGCGGTCAAGAAGCTGAAGAACCTGCTGACGACCCTGGCCGCGTCGAAAGCGCCGATCAGGCTGGCCGACCAGTTCGTGCTCTCGGAGCTGCGCGACGTCCGCGCCCTGCGGTCCGTGCTGGCCGAGCTGGCGAAGGACAGAAAGGGCAGTCGGCTGATCGCCCGGCTGGCGCGGGAGGGGGTGGTCCTGCCCGAGAACGTCCGCAGGGTCGCCGCGGATCGCCTCGTACGGAACGCCGACAGGTTCGGGACCGCCCTGTTCGAGACCGGGCTGCTCCTGGAGGCGTTGGACGACCCGCGCGCGCCCGACCTGCTGCTGCGGCAGGCGGAGGCGGAGGAGCAGCGCCAGGGTGTCGCCTGGCGCGCGCTCGACCACCTCCTCCGCCTCGGCGACCGGCGCGCGCACCCGCTGCTGGCCAGGATCGTCAACGATCCGCGCCGCAGCCGGGCGGAGCAGGGGCGTGCCGCCATCGCGTTGGCCCGGACGTCTGACCACGTCGAGCTGCGCCGCGACTGGTTCACGCGCGTCGCGGCGGAGCTGCCCAGGAACTTCCCCGCCGACTGGCTGCGCGGCATCCTGGAGGGCACGGCCACGCCGGCCTCCGTGCAGCTCTGCCTGGACCTGCTCGAACAGGTGAACCTCGACGTGAGCAGGAAGCCCCGGCTGATGCGCGGGCTGTGCAACAGCAACCCGCACGGCGTTCAGGACTTCCTCCACGCGATCGCCTGCGACCGGCGGATCGACCCCGGGCAGCAGCTCGGCCAGATCACCCAGACCTATCCACGCGACATGCCCCAGGCCTTCGCCCTGCGACTCGCCGTCTCGCCGTCGGTGTCGCCCCGGATACGCGTCTGGGCCACGGGCGATCTGTACAACCCTCCCAGGATGCGGGAGCGTGCGATCACCGTGCTCAAGGAGCTGGTGGCCGATTCCGACGTCCCTGCCGGGGTACGCAGCAGCGCCGCCGTCAGTCTCATGTACTCGCGCACCTCAGGCCCGGAGATCCTCGAAAGGCTCGCCCACGACAGGAGCACCGGCTGGGCGGCCCGCCACGGCATCGCGCAGACCCTGATCAGCTTCGGCGAGGAACGCGGCCTGCGACTGCTCGCCGAGCTCGCCGCCGACCCCGCCTACCACGTCATCGACCGCTGCTCCGCCGCTCTCGCCCTGCTCACGCCCGAAGCCCAAGCCCTGGTCACTCCGGACCCGCAGGGTTCGGCGGCTCAGCCCGAAGTGGGCGATGAGGTGGCCCGTCTCCTGGCGGACGTCTTCACCGATGAGAGCCTGGACCGCACCGCACGCCGCATAGCGCTCGGTGGATGCGCCCGGCACCCCCACCCGTCCATCACGGCCGCGCTCTTGGCCGTGGTCGCGCATCCCGCGCCCGATCCCGGGACGCGCCGCCTGGCACTCGCGCACCTCGCCCACCGCGATCCGGAATCCGCGGTCGGTGCCTGGCTCGCCCTGCCGCACACGCTGTCCGGCAACCCCGCCCTGTTACGCGTCCTCTTGGAGGTGTCGGATCCGTTGCACGCCGAGTACCTGGACAGGCTGCTCACCGCTCCTGGCCTCCTGCCCGAGCATCTCCTGGTTCTGGCGCGTCAGATCGTCCGCATTGATCCACAACGGGCCGCCGACCTGCTGGCGTCTTTGCTGAACTCCCGGATCCCGCCCTCGCCGCGGATTCGTGCCGCCTACGCACTGGCCCGCATGGACGACCCGCGCGGCCCCGCCTTCCTATCCGCCACCGCCACCGTCGGCGCCACTGCCGAGCCGCCGCCCCTGCGCGCTGCGGCCGCCGAGTACCTGACCCGCCTCACGAACCCGGTCGGCAACTGAGTGAGCTGGGTCGGGGCTCCGCTCCTGTCATGGAGCCGTAGCCCTGGAGGAACGGTCGAGGCCGGGAGGTCGAGGCGCTTCGCCGCCGTGATCAGATGCTCAAGGGTGACACTGACGGCTTGTCCGACTGCTGTCGACTCGTGCCCGCTTGGTGCTCTGAGAGGAGCATCGCCGAAGCCGGAGGCTCCTCGGAGTAGGCCGTTGACAAATCGAACGGGCCTCACCTCAGCGCGACGTCACAAAGGTCCGCTGAAGCGATACGAAATCATTCGGCGCACCGAGGTGCGCATGGGTTTACGCAATGGTCATTGCTCGCAAGACCTCCTCGGCAAGCTGCTGAGTGATCCGTGCCGGGTCTGGGGCGAGGATGGCTGGACGCGGGACGGTCGACGGCGATCCTGTCCTCGCAGGGGAGGTCGTGGCCGTCAACTACCTGCCGGATCTGCGCAGCCGTTTCCGAATGGAGCGGGCACGCGCGCTGATCGACGCGGACGGGCCTACCGGCGCCCCGACGGCGGTCATCCTGGCCTACTTCGTGGCCTGGCCGGATCGGGAGGCCGGCCCGTTGCAGTTTGCGGATGGCGGCACGGGCGCGCCATCGATCGAGGCGGTGGGCCGGCAGCACGCGCCGCTCATACGTCGTACGCATGTAGGCCCGCGCCCGGTCGTTGCCCTACTGGACGAGACCGCCCGGTATGTGCGTACGCGGAAGCGTGGCGCATGATGACGATCCTCCTACCCCACTGCTGCCCGGCTCGGGCGAGAGGCCGTCGGTCGCGCACGCCTAGGCGGTGACGCTCGCGGCGGATGTCACGGTGGCGGGTGCGATTGCACGGGTGAACGCCTGGCTTCAGGCAATGGCATGTCACTGCGGCTCGGCACCGAACGAATTCGCATATTCAGGGTGACCGTAAAAGGAAGACGTGTCTCATATGTCGCCAAAGCGAAATCTCTCTCCCTCTTGGCTGGGTGAAAGATACTCTCTAGCGTGCGGATCGGGCGGTCGGTGGTGAGGGAGACTGCGTGCTGGACCAGCGGAACCATCAAGGCAAGTTCGCTGAAGACTACGTGAGGGTACTTGCTTCGGCTGCGGGCCTCCTCGTCTATCAGGACGATCTCGACTATGACGGCATCGACCTGGGCTTTCGATACCCCGAAAGGACGGGATATATTGCCTCGCCTGCTATCGAGGTACAGGTCAAGTCGTGGTCGGCGCCGCTGTGCAAGGGCCCGGATCTGCAGTTTCGCGGACTGAACGAGGTGCAGTACAACAAGCTCGTCGCCGGTCCTTTTCTCGTTCCGCGTTACCTGTTTCTTGTCGTGGTCCCCTCGGAAAGCGACCGCTATGCGCGCGTGGATACCGAGGGGCTGACGTTGAGCCGGCTCTGCTACTACCGCGGGTTCGAGGGTGAGCGACCCATCGCCTCTCCGAGTACCAAACGGCATGTGCCCATCCAGGTGCCGTTGGGGAACGTTCTCACGGTCCGTGCGTTACGCGAGCTCGTCGGGGCGCCCATGGGTCACCCGCGTGATGAGGAGTGTGTCGGTTTCCGACGTCAGCAGCCATCTGGCCGCTACCGGCTGGGTTCGCCAGCCGGAGGGCTGGAGAGGTGCGGCCGTCTGGGTGCATGACGGTGATCACGAGATCCTGGTGCCCGGAGCGGACGATCTGGCCGACGGGCGGCGGCGTCTCAGAGAGATCCTTGCGCTGCTGTCGAGGGTGGAGGGCCGCTCTGCTGAGGACATCGCGTCCGACATCAGCTCGCCTACGGCGGATGTCCAGTGGTACCGCGCACCCATCGTCCCCACGAATGGGCAGTTCGGGTTGGTCGATGCGGTCACAGCTCTCAACAGCGCCCAAGCCGCCTTGAGCGCAGCGGCGCGTGCCGCTTTGAGCGGACCCCGGCCGGTGTTCGACGGTACAGCGCCCAAAGCAGTGCGTGATCTGCTCGCGCGCGTATGGATCGGGCCAATCGTGCCATCTGCAGACCTCCTCACCGTACGCATCCCGTTACAGGAGGAAAATTCCGGCGAATCTCCGCTGGCGCGCCGTACCTTGACCCTGCTCCAACGTGCCGCGCTGCTCCTGCGCGAAGCCAGCGCGGAGGTACACAGAACCGGCGACATCAGCGTCTTCGACGGCATGGTCCGGGACGGCGTGTCGGCCGACTTGTGCGTCGCACTCGCCCGATTCGCCGGCCCCGATCCCGGAACCCGTTTCGAGGTCGGTTTCCGCTGGGCCCGCGCACTGCCCTCCGAGATACCCGCGCAGACAGTGGTCTTCGAGGCCGAGAGCGGGACGTTGCTGCGCCGTGTCGCCCATAGGCTTCGGCGTCTCCACCACGAAAGCGCTTCGGTGACGGGCCTCATCGACACCCTTTTCGACAACGGGGGCGAGGACCGATTCCGCGTTCACGTACGTGGCCAGGTGTCGATCGGAGATGCCGAGCCGCGCGGCTCCATTTGGGTGCGCCTGCCCGATGAGACGGCTTATGACGTAGCCGTCGATGCCCATCGAAACCGAACCCTCGTGCGTGCTGTCGGCACGCTCATGGACGTCAACGGCCGCCGTGAACTCATTGCGACCAGCTTCAGCAAAGTTGTGGACGATCGATCCGAGGAGAGCTGACCATGGAGAACACCACCTTCGGAACCCGGGAGCGGGCCTTGCTCCTGGGCCTGATGACGCTCGGCGGGACGGCGTCCAACCCGGAGCTTCGAGCTCACGTCGGGGACGCGCTCGACGGTGAGCCGCGGCGCCGTGTGAACAAGAGCGGTCTCGTCATGAGCGAGAAGCTGGGCAGGTCCTACCACCACACGCTCACCGAGGACGGCTGGGCCTGGTGCGTGACAGAGTTGGAAGGCTCGGCTCCGGAACGCGGAGGATCGCTCGGCCGCACCTTGTACGGTGTCCTGCGCGTGATCAAGGGATACCTCGACGCGAGTGATCTGAGCCTGGCCGAGTTCGTCGTCAAGGCCCGCGAAGGCGGGGCCGCGGCCCCGGCCGATCTGACCAAGGCGATCCGCGACGCCTACTGGCACCTGGCTCGCGAACCGCAGGACTAGGTGCTCCTGACACATCTGCGAGCACAACTGGAAGACGCTCCCCACGAGGAGGTCGACGAGGCGCTCTGGCAACTGGAACAGCTCCCGGACGTTCATCTGGTACCGGAAGCGGACCAGAAGACCCTGACCGACGAGGACAGGAAAGCGGCCGTCCTCATAGGCGGTGTGAGCAAGCACCTGCTGGCGATCGAGGCCCGATGAACGAGAACGAGGAACGGGCGCTCCACGCCATCTCCAGAGTCCTCAACTGGGCGATAACGGCCGAACATGCCTGGAACCCGCCCCCCTTCCACGTCGACGGCATGCATCCGCGGGCGGAGCAGCTGATCCTCGACGGCATCGACGAGGCGTCCGCCGCCTCCCGCACCAGCCCGCTCGGCGTCGTGATCCAGGGTGAAGGAGGCGCCGGCAAGACTCACCTCCTCGGTTGGGTAAGGGGCAAGATCGCGCAGGCCGGCGGCTACTTCTTCCTCGTGGACTTCAGCGCGGGAGACGACTTCTGGCATCGGACCACGAGTGCGATGGTCGAGGACCTGGGCCGTTCGGTCGCAGGCCCGGACACTCCGAGCCAGGCGATGGTGGCCCTGCTCGCCCTGGCCACCCTCGCGGGAGCCGATGACCAGATCGGGGCAGCGATCGAGAGTGAATCGGGCATCACCCGCAGCGACCTCGATGCTCTGGTGAATGGCCTGGTGGCCAGGAACCGGCAGTTGCTGCGGTGCCGCGACACCATCCGGGCGCTCGCTCTCTACGCCGCCGCCTCCGGCCCGGCCCTCGACGTCGCTCACGATCACCTGATGTCGACCGAGGAAGCCGAGGAGGGCGATCGCAAAGCCTGGGGCATGAGCCGAGGAGTCAAGAAGCCGCACGACATCGCGGTCGAGCTGTCGATGATCCTCGCGCTGACCGGCCCCAGCGTCATCGCGGTGGATCAGATCGACGCGCTCCTCGAACACTCCCGTGTGGCCGCCGGTCCTGACTCGGCCGCACTGCCGCCCGATGCCGAACCGCGGAAAGATGTGATCGACGAGATCGCGAGCGGCCTCATGGCCCTGGTGCACGCCACTCAGAGAACGCTATGTCTGGTGGCTTGCCTGCCCTCGTCGTGGAATCTGATCAGGAATCGGGCCATCGGAACGGCACAGGACAGGTTCCGGCCAGCCCTGATCCTCACGACGATCGCAAGCGCGGACATTGCCCGAGTCCTGGTCGAGCGAAGGTTCGCGGTGGCATTCGCGCACGCGGGTTTCACCGCGCCCAGCCCCGCCTGGCCCATCGCCCCTACCGCGTTCGCAACAGCGCCGGGTCATACGCCGAGGACACTGCTCCGTCTCATCAGCGGACATGTCGCGACATGCCGGGCGGAAGGCCACGTGCATCCGCTGGAACGTTTCGATCGAGAAGAACCAGTTCCCGCTGTGACACCTCTCGTCGAGGCCGTTCCCGCCGTGCCGGAGACGAACCTGGCCCGGCTCGACGCGCGGTTCGCCGAATTGCACGGACGGGCTGACGTATCCGATGCGTTCGATCCGGAACACGAGGACGAACTCGCCCCTCTCCTGCTCGCCGCAGGTCTCCACGCATGGATCAAGGAGCAGGATAAAGCGGGCGAAGCCTTTTCCGTCGATCCACCGCCGGGCCGCCGTCCCAGCCTGCACGCGAGGTTGCGGCAGGCAATGGACCCAGATTCTGAGGAGCAATGGCACTGGACGTTCCGGATGATCGGCGCGCCGCACCACATCGCGGCACTTAAACGGCTGAATGACGGCATCACGGCGTCCGGCCTGGGCCCGGAGACGCCCGACCGTTGTTTCGTCGTACTGCGCAATCTCGCATGGTCGGATGGACCGGCCACTCAAGCTCGCCTGACACAGCTCCAGGAGTGGGGCGGGCAATCACTCACTGTCCGGGGTGACGACCTGCGCGTCTTCGAGGCGTTGCGGCAAATGGCTGCCGATGAGGACCCGGAACTCGAGAACTGGCTGCGTGCTCGCTGCCCGGCCAGCGGCACCGAGTTGTTCACCAGCCTGTTCGGCGCGCTGATATTCACCGATCCATCACCGCCGCCTCAGCCATCGACCGCAGGATCGGAACGGCAGGCAAGAGACCTTCCGGAATCCGCAGGCAGCCGCACCGCGGTCATCCCGGTCGGCAGGCGTCTGGACACCGGCACCAATCTCGAACTGAAGCTGAGCACCCTCACCCGCCACACGGCCGTATTCGCCGGCTCCGGCTCCGGCAAGACCGTGTTCCTGCGGCGGCTCATCGAGGAGTGCGCACTGCACGGGGTGTCCTCGATAGTGACTCCAACAACGATCTGGCCCGGCTGGGCGATCCCTGGCCCAGCCCACCTCCTGGTTGGAGCGACGAGGACGCGGACAAGGCGGCTCGCTATTTCGCCGAGACTGAGGTCGTGATCTGGACCCCGGGACGTTCTCGCGGACGCCCGCTGACCTTCCAGCCGCTCCCCGATTTCGCGCCCGTGCTGGATGACCGTGACGAGCTGGACTCCGCGCTTGGCCTGGCTGTCGAAGCGCTCGCCCCTCGGGCGAGCGTGGACGGGGTGAGTGCCAAGGCGCGCAAGGGGAAGGCCATCCTCCGACAGGCGCTGGGTTACTTCGCCCGCTCGGGCGGTGGCGACTTCGCCGCGTTTCTCGGCCTGCTCGCCGCCCTGCCGCTGGAAGTCAGCCAGATCGACCGCGCGGATCAGATCGCCGCCGAACTAGGACAACTTCTCACCGCCGCGACGATCAACGACCCGCTCTTCGCGGGCCGCGGTGAGCCGGCGAACCCCGAGCAGTTGCTCAGCCCGTCAACGGGCAAGCGGGCACGCGTCTCCGTCATCAGTTTCATCGGTCTCAGTGATGAGGCGAGACCAGGATTCGTCAGCCAGCTCCAGATGGCCCTGTTCTCCTGGATCAAGCGGAATCCGGCCCGCGGCCGTCCCCTCAACGGCCTGTACGTGATGGATGAGGCGCAGGCCCTCGTACCGGCGACACCGAAGACCGAAGCGCTGGCCAGCACGCTGACCCTGGCCTCACAGGCGCGTAAGTACGGCCTCGGCCTTGTCTTCGCCACCCAGACGCCGCGCGGTCTGCACAACCATATTGCTGGGAACGCCACAACCCAGTTCATCGGGAGAATCAACAGCCCCACGCAGATCGAGGTGGTCAAAGGGCTGGCGCGGGCCCGCGGAGGCCACGCCGACCGAGTCGGACGGCTGGAGACTGGGCAGTTTTATGCCGCGAGCGACGGCATACCCGAGGTGCTTATCCGGGCGCGGCAGTGCCTGAGTCATCATCCCGCCGATCCACTCACCGAACAGGAGATCATCGAGCGGGCATCCAGCTGATGCCGCATCTGACCGGTTGGCGATCGGCCTGCCAGGCGAGCGTGCTTCGCGAACACTGCGACGTCGGCGTGCTCTGGCGCCAGGGATTCATTCTGTGGAGCATGCAATGATCAAGTGGGGTGTCGGCTGTGCTCGGTGCGTGCTCGTATGCCCCGTCACGCGCCGTCAGGACCCGGCACTGTCGGACACGCAATGTGCGTGGAGGCGGCACGAACTATTATTAAACGGCACTGTGCGGCACTAAAGGATCTTGCTTCTAATCCGACGGTCGCAGGTTCGAATCCTGCAGGGCGCGCTTCACTCAAGCAGCAGAAGAGGGCTCCTGACCTGCGGTAACGCTGGTCAGGAGCCCTCTTCTTGTGTCCGGTCGTGTCCGGCTATCGCTGAGCTGCTACGGATGGTCGTGCCAAATACGTGCGCACGCGCGCGTGCTCCGGATCACTCCTGCTTGAGGGCGTCGGAGATGCGGCGCTTGGCGGCCTCGTCCTACCTCGACGACGCACTCGGCGACCGATCCTCTCCAGGGTCTCGACGTTGTGTCAGGCACAGGCCGTGACCTGCAGGGCGGCACCCCCCGTAGATCATGTCGAGATATAGGAGCGCCAGAGGACGTGGACGCGCCCTGCCTGACAGCAGTTTCCACCGGCCCGTCATATCGAGTCCCCGCCTGATCTTCCCCTGTCCACGCCAGTCAAGGGCCGCTATGGTGCGCCGTACCCAATTTGATCTAGATCGCAGGAGCGCGCGGTGCTGCACGTAAGGGAGCCCGACTGGGCGTACGTGGCCAGGTCTCTTGTCAAGGTTCTGGCGGTAACCGCGGCGCTGTACCTGGCCTTCAGCGCGGTCGACCGGGTTCTCTGGCTGTTCATCGACTCCGACGACGAGCGGATGGCCCGGTTGTACGGCACAGTCGCCCGCATCGCGAACCCGGACAAGCGCCTGCCACACGGTTATGGCGATGGCAGGTGGCTGCTGAAGAAGAGCTACACGCTGCGGGGGGAGCCGCGTCGGGCCGGTCCCAGCCAGGGCGAGACGGAATACGAAATCGTGGAAAACCTGTTCGGCACCGTCCGGGCACCCGCCCTCGACGGGCCGTCTGGCAGCCTGGCCGACGCGATCGGTTTTGTAGACGTGGACCCCGGCGTCGAGGAGGTGCTGACGGAAAAGGCCCGGAAGACCATCGATGGGCTTCCCCAGACGCTCGACGCCGTCGCGGTCGTGGAGTTCGCGCGCTCGATGACCACCGAGCGGCTCGTCGCCTTCAACCGGAGGCACAGGATCTGCGGAGGGGCGGACGTCTCCTACATCTACTCCCCGTCCTACTACGACGACTCCAGTGAACCGGCTTCGTTGAACGCGGTGGTCTGGAACCGCGGGATGACCGAGGACAACATCCAGGCGGATCTCACCTATCAGTGCGAGACCGAGCCCGTGGCGGCGCTGGCGGAGTTCCGCAGATGGGTCGGGGTGCTTGACGAGGGGGACGACCTCGACGCATTCGAGTTGGATTACGGGTGGCTCGCGGGAGCGGCCGAGGAGGGCGTCGTGCACGGGCTTGTCGTCGACCGCTGGAAACTCGCCGATCTGCGCAAGCTCCTCGACGACCCGGAGGTGCGGACTGTTCACCTCGCCGACGTCGCCTTCGACCTCGGCGAGATCGGGTAGCGGTCTTCGGCGGGCTCAGCGGCGCGGGTGCGAGCCCCAGCGCCGCGCTGCGGCGGTGATTCCTCCTTCCGCTCCATCCCCTGGCTGGCAACATCATCGCTATCTACAACGGCCGGTTGAGACCTGACAAGATGCTCGCCTCGCCGTCGGCACCGCCGCGTAGAGGCGGCGCTCACAGGCTCTAGGGAGCCCTCGACCGCCGCACTTGTCGGGGACTCCCTACGTAGTGCCTATGCCTCAGTCGTCGATGGTGTCGACCTCGCATACCGCTCTTAGCGCTTGATGAGGTGGTGAGCTTGCCAGGCCGCGACCTTGGATGACTACTCACTCTCCTTGAGAGCGTCGGAGATGCGGCGCTTAGCGGCCACATCCTGGCCGACGACGCACTTGGCGTAGATCCTGAGCAAGACCTCTACATTGTGTCCGGCCCAGATCGCGACCTGGGTGGCAGGAACGCCCGCGTTGAGCCATGTTGAGACGCAGGCGTGGCGCAGGTCATAGACGCGCCTGGCGAGCGGTGAGGCGTGCTCCGCCTTGGTGAGGGCGGCGGCTCGTGCGCGTGCCCAGACTCGGCGGTAGGTGATGTTGGGCAGTTCTCCGCCACGGACGCCGGTGAACAACCGTCCGTCTGGGGCCTGGCCGTATGGCGCGGCCAGGTGAGCCCGCAGGATCGTCACCAGGACGGGTGGGATGGGCACGGTGTGGTGGTGGCCGTCTGCGCGGTGCTTGAGGGAGCGTTCCTCCCTGAGCTTGCCGTCGTCGGTCCACTCACGTCCTGCAAACCGGGGCCGCTGTGGCGAAGCGCAGTTCTCCCCATGCCTCGGCGTCCTCTGGAGGTGGGAGCGTGATGTTGTAGTCGCGCAGGTTGAGGGCCTCCCAGGCTACACTCGACGTCCATTGCGACGCCCGAACAAGCTCACTCGGTGACGACGGTCTTGGGGTCGGGCGTCTTGACCGACACCTTGGCGCCCCAGCCGGTGTAGCGGGTATCGACGATGAAGGTGCTGCCCTCGAAGTCTTCGTAGTCCAGCGGGACGCCCTTGGCCGTGTACGAGCTCCACAGCTTGCTGACCAGCCCGGCCGAGGTGAACGTCAGCTTGTAGGAGACCTCTGTGTCCGAGGGCCAGGAGCGCAGGTCCGAGCGGGAGAACCAGGCGGACACCTTGCGCAGGTCCTTGAAGGTAATCGTGCCGGTGACCGTGTTCCCGCTCCTCTTGCCCTTGTTGAGCAGCGCCGACAGCGTGGTGGGCTCGGCGGGGTTGAGGATCTGGTCGTACTCGCTGGGCATGCCGCCGCCGCCGGAAACCTTGAGCCAGGTCTTGCCCTTGGGCAGGTCTCCGGCGAGGGCACCGGAGTAGTACGTGGCCTTGCCGTTGTAGATGACGCGGTCCTTCTCGTCGTCATACGCGGTGCCGGCGATGTCGTAGCTGGCCAGGCCCTTCCTCCCGAACTGCAGGACGCCCTTCGTCTCGTACGCCTGCGAGGTCTCGGTGCCGTCGGACCAGTTGGCAATCTCGGTGTATCGGACGCCGTGGCCGGGGATGAGCTTGGACTTCAGCACGCGCACGGGGTCCTTGGACACGGCCTGGGCCTGCGCGGGGGCCGTGCCCACCAGGAAGGCGCCGCAGACGACCAAGACAGAGATCGTTTTCCTCATGCCGGCAGATCATGCCGTAGTCGGATCACGGTCAGGCTAAGACCATGCGGCGCGATGGAGCCGAAGCCGCGTGGGCAGCAGTCGCGCCAGTGCGGCCAGTGGCGCCCGGTCGGCCCCGTCCGGTTGCCGGCGGGAGACCTGACGACGTGGGACGGCGACTTCGTGACGCAACACCAAAATCTCCGCCTCCTTGGAGGTGTCGCCCCGCGCGAGAAGCGTCAACCAGCCGAACAACCGGACCGTCAGCAGATACAGCAGGCGTAGGAACACGAGTGCCGAGGATAGAAGCCAGGCCATATGTCATGGACGAGTTTTAGGGGGCTTCACGACGGGTGAGAATAAGGCTTGCGGGGCTGGAACGGCACATCATGATCGGTTCGGCGCTGGAGCCATCGGCCCCCGCCGCCGGCCATCTCTCCGTTGATTTCTTCGAGTTAGGTATGGCGCGCTCGGTTCCCGCCAATCTCCCTTCCGCCAGCGCGATCATGCTCGCTTCAGTCCAGCCAGCCTGGACCGAGGGCGTTGCGTGGTGTGCATGAGCTTTGGCCGTCAAGGGAGGAAAGCGTGTGTGGCATGGTCGCGTCCTCGGAGTCACTGGCTTAACACACCCCAGTCCGCCGATCGTGCAGGAGAGGGGTTTGGCCCGTGCTCGCGATTCAGCCTGCCGACGACGAGGCGCATGCGATCGAGTTCGCGGAAGGCACGCGGTTCGGCTCATCGCGTGCGTGTGGACCGATGACGGTGCGCGCTTCGAGACGTCGCGCGACGGCTTCGCGTCGGGGGTGTGATCCAGAGCGACGCTCCGACGGCGTGGGACGCCCCGTTCTGCGGGGTCGAACACTCATAGGTACGGGCGCGGGCGCGGTTCTACGGCGTCGAAGAAATACCTCATTCCGAAGTCTCTTGAGCGCGGAGGCTCGAAGGGCTGACACCACGGTGGTGATTCGCCTAGTCGGCGGAGCGCAAGAGCATTGCCTCTACCTCGGGACCGGCATCGGTCGTGCAGACGTACGTGTGCCTTCCGGTCGCTGGATCAACGTAGTACAGAGTCGCACGCTTGCCGCATCTTGAGCACCAGGCGTCAGGCCGGCCACCGAGTGGACCGCCCCGGGGATCTTGGAGGCTACGATTCCTGCGAACTTGCGAATGACGTAGTAGATCCCTGCGCCTTATAGAAGGCGTCCTCGTACTCCCTCGGCGGAATATTACCACAGAATGAGTGAAG
>NZ_JBQQBQ010000083.1:0-34048 GCF_052245915.1 Nonomuraea sp. 10N515B | reverse complement strand
GTGGTGGCCAGAGCGGCGGTTCCCTGTGTGGTAGACATGATCACATTCCCCCGAATGTTGTGTGGTTGATCTTTACTTTCGATCATCTACCCAGAGTGATCGTTTCCACACTTAGAGTGATACCCCCCCCAGGCCCAGCTGCTGGTAGCGGCGGCTGGTTGCGGCAAGGATCCGCGGGGACAGCAACTGCAACACCCAGCGGGCGTCGTCGCTGGGGATGGTGTGCAGGGTGCCGCGCATGTACCAGTTGCGGACGATACTCCGCTCTTTCTCGTAGGCCGTGCGGATGGCCTGGGCGGTGATGTCCCGGCCGCGTACCCGGATGCCCAGGTCGGCGGCCGTGGCGTCCTGGGCCTGGATGGCGAAGACCCGTCGGACGACCGCCTCGGCAGAGGCCTCGCATGCTCCGCCGGCCAGGGCCTGCGCACAGGCCCGCAGCCTGCGGATGCTCTCGTGGTCAGGCGTCGGGCTGTGCCTCTCGGCCGGCGCGGTCAGGAGACGGCCTTGTCGAGGACGCGGGCGAGTTCGGCGGGCGCGGACAGCATCGGCCAGTGTCCGGTGGGCAGGTCGAAGCGCCGCCACGGCGGCTGGTTCAGGTAGGCCAGCATTGGCACCCCGGCATCCAGCAGTCCCGTGAAGTCATGGCAGGCGATCAGGACACGGTCCACACTGGGACCGGGCTCGGCCGGGCCGGCGAGGCGCTGGATGTAGGTGCCGAACGGCTGAGGGGTGGCACGCGTGCGCAGAGCGTTCCGCTGGCCCTCATCGAGCCCGTCGAGGCTGCTGGACAAGCCCAGGACCTCAAAGGGCGGCATCGGTAGCCGCCACCCGTCGCCGGAAGCGTCGACCTGGTGGCGCAGCTGGTCCGCTGCCTGCGGTGGCATGAGGTCGAGCATGCACATGCCTGCGGCGAACGGGGCGCTGTCCACGTAGATCACGCGCTCCAGGCGGTCGCCGAGATGTCCGGCTGCCCCGGTTACCGGGGCAGCCGCGTAGCTGTGGGCGACCAGCGTGACGTCGCGCAGATCGTTCCGCTCGACGAATCCCGTGATGTCCGCGATGTGTGTGTCCAGGTCTGTCTGGGGGCCGGCCTGGTCGGCGTGTTCGGCCAGGCCGGTCAGTGTCAGCGGCAGCGCCGTGTGGCCGCGCTCCTGCAGAGCGCGGGCGGTGTCTTCCCAGGCCCACGCCCCGAGCCAGGCGCCGGGAACGAGTACGAAGGTGGCCATGTGATCTCCCTGAAGTGAGGTGCTGCGGGGAGCGTAAAGTCGATACAGGACAGAATCCGCCCTGAAATGCCGAGTGATCCATGTCGCATCCCCTCACCCGTGTGCTGACCCTGCTGGAACTCCTCCAGTCCAACGCCCGGCTCACCGGGACGGAGCTGGCCGACCGGTTGGACACCGACGTCCGCACCGTGCGCCGGTACACGGCCCACCTACGCGACTTGGGCATCCCTGTGGAGGCCGAACGCGGCCGCTACGGCGGCTACCGGCTGGCCCGCGGCTACCGCATGCCACCTCTGGTCCTCACCAATGACGAGGCTCTCGCCGTCGTCCTTGGCCTGCTCGCGGCAGAACGTCTGGGCATGGGCACCGCGGCACCGGCCAGTGCCGGTGCCTTGGCCAAGATCGAGCGGGTGCTTCCGCACGCCCTGCGTGAACCGCTCGCCGCCATGCGGGAGACCCTGTCGTTCACCGCCCACGCCGTAATCGGGCAGGCACCCGGAACCGGCGTCCTGCTGGCACTGGCCCAGGCCTCCCGCGCCCGCACGACCGTCGGCATCAGCCACCAGTCCTGGCGCCAGGAACACACCGAACGCGACATCGACCCCTACGGCGTGGTCTTCCACACCGGCCGCTGGTACGTCGTCGGCCACGACCACCTCCGCGACAGCTTGCGCACCTTCCGCATCGACCGCATCACCTCCGTCACCCCCCGAGCCGACAGCTTCACCGCACCCGACGGCTTCGACCCCGTCGCCCACCTGACCTCGACCCTCGCTCAGGGGCCCTACCGCTGGCAGGTCGAGGTGACGATCCATGGCCCCCTCGATGAGATCGCTCGCCGGCTGCCTCGCTCAGCGGTGACCCTCACCGCCCAGCCCACCGGCGTTCTCATGCACGCACGGGCAGAACGGCTGGACGGCATGGCCCACCTGCTCGCCTCCCTGGAGTGGCCCTTCACCATCCACCATCCCGACGAACTGCGGCAGGCGCTCAAGAATCTGGCCGCCCAGCTCACCGCAGCCGCCCAGCGGAAACCGGAAGAACTACCGCAGTAAATGCCGCATTTACTGCGGCAAGCCCGATACGATCACCAACACGCGCCTCACTCGGCCTGGAGCGTCCCCCAACACGTGACCCTCCGCCCGCAGGTCGAGGTGTACGCATTTACTGCGGCGACCATCGTGGAGTGCCATCGTGTACATGATCTACATCGACGACAGCGGGCAAAAAGAGGCCCGCCGCCGGCACATGGGCGAGCTCGTCTCGGTCGGCGGCGTGATCGTCCCCGAACCCGCCGTCGCCGGATTCGCCACCGCGCTCGACGGCATCCGCGCGGAGTTCGGGATCCCCGAGGGGGAGGAACTCAAATGGAAGCCACCCAAGAACACCTTCCAGGCGAAGGCGACCGGCCCGCTGATCACCGAACTGCGCCAGCGAATGCTCCAGGCCGCCATCGATAACGGCATCAAGTCGGCCGTCGTGGTGTGGGACCGCGGTCATGTGCCGTGGGAGCAGGCCCGCGTCGAACCCGAGATCCTCAAGTACCTCTACGAGCGGATCACCTCGTACCTGCGCGAGCAGAACGACGTCGGCATCATCATCGCCGACCAGCCAGGTGGCGGCCGCAAGGACGAAGTGAAATGGCTGGCCGACACCCTCGGCCTGACCCGGGAAGGCACTCGCTTTGCCACACCCGATCGTGTCGTCTCGCCGATCCTGACCGCACCCTCCCATCACGTCCCGCACCTGCAGCTGGCCGACCTCGTCACTGCGGCCACCACCGCGGCGGTCGCTGGGCAGCCGGCCGGGATGAAGCTGGCGAAGTGGCTGAAGGAACTGGCCCGCACCAACGCGCACGGATTCGTCGGTGGCGCGGGCGTGGCGTTGTGGCCACCCGACTTGGTGGATCTGCACTACTGGATCTTTGGCGCCTTCGATCGCGGCCTCCCCGCCGACTACAGCACCGCCGTGGAGGCATATCTTCGCTCGGCTGGAATCGCCGCTTCTTCCCAGCGGATTTACCGGATCTCACTGCTCACCTGGGCTTGGCTGGCTTGCGGGCAGCAGCCGCCGCGGGGGCGCGAGCGCCGGGGCGCCGCACCCCCCAACGTGGCGTTCGTCTCGCTCGATGAGGCGCCGGCCGACGTGCTCGCCGAGGCATTCGCACAACGAGCCCGCCTGGTCGATGCCGACACCGTCAACCGTGAGCTGTCGGTGATGAAGGCCGCCATCGCCTGGTGGCGCGCCCGCGGCTGGCTGACCCGCAATCCGATCATCGGCATCGAACGCCGGCCGGCACCGCCGGACCGAACCCGGGCCCTGTCGCGCGAGCAGATCGCCGCGTTGTTCGACCTCAAGGTCAGCGTGCGCGAACGCACGCTCTGGAAAGCCCTGTACGAGACGTGCGCACGAGCCGAGGAGATCCTCTGCCTCGATGTCGAGGATCTGCTGCTGGCCGACAAACGCGGCCGCGTCACCTCCAAGGGCGGCACCATCGAGTGGGTGCACTGGCAATCGGGCACCGCCCAACTCCTGCCCCGGCTGCTCAAAGGCCGCACCCGCGGGCCCGTGTTCCTCACCGGCCGCCGGGCGCCTGCTCACGTCCCCACGCGTGACACATGTCCGGTTACCGGGCGCGCCCGCTTGTCCTACCGGCGAGCCGCCGAGCTCTTCGAGGCCCTCACCCGGCCGCTCGCCCATCCGGGCATCACCGACCCAGCCGAACTCGAGGCACGCGGCGGATGGACACTGCATCAACTGCGCCACTCCGCGCTGACGCACGAAGCCGAAGACGGCACCAACACCCCAACCCTGTTGGCCCGCTCTCGACACGCCTCCGTACGCTCCCTCGAACGGTACGCCCGGCCCAGCGTCGACGCCGTGGCCGCGCACGTCGCCGACCGCGATCCCCTGCGCCGCCGGAAGCGAGGCACCACCGCATGAGCTCCGGCGTGGTGCGCTACCGCTAATTCCTGCGGAGTTCCTCCTCGACCCCGGACCACGCCGAGATTCACCTTGTACTGCATGAGCGCCTTGCGATCGATCTGGCCTGGCCGACTGCCCGTGCGGCCGTGACAGTTCCTACACAGGACGATCATGTTGGCGAACTCGTGCTTCTTGACCCTCGCCCAGTCGTCGATGTGCTCGAACTCCAGCGGTTCTGCAGCACGGCAGGTCGGGATGGCGCACCGGTGACCGGCCTCGACCAGCAAGTCACGCTTCAGTTGGGCGGGGATCGGAGGACGTCCTTGTGGCATGCGGGCACCTTGGGAGGGAGTGAGGGGGCGTCAGCTCCTGCGCTGGTAGCCGTCCCTTCCATGATGGCGGGCCGCCCGACCACCTGACCCGCCGAAGCCCTGCCCGAGAACGCCCAGCCCGGACCGCCCATCATGATGACGTCCACCAGCAGGGTCCGCCCAGGACCGAGGAGCCGCGGGTCGAGGTTGAACCCATTTCCTGCTGGGATTGAGGAGTTCACGTGGTTTGAGGTGAATCCGCTTTCCCCGCTCCGGGTCGCACGTCTGGCCGCGCGGGACAAAGCTGATGTCGGCGTTCACCCCGAGGTCCTTCAGATCCTGTTCAAGCCGCTCGGACTCCTCTGAGCTCCTCGAACTCCGTCGCTGACGTTCCACGAAAACGAGCTGGCCATTGCCGGCTGTGCCAGGGCGAAACTCGATGCGATCGCGATGGCGCCGATGGCGGCGGTCTTGAGCAGCTTCTTCATGATGCTCCTTCTGTCGGGGCGGGTTCTGGTGCCCGCCGAGAAGGAGCATGGGTCAAGGGTTGAGTCAGACGACAGATCCCTTGGACACAGTTCGGCCGGCAGCCGTGCGGACTTTGGTCGTCGGCTGCTTGGTCGTCGAAAGCCTAGCGTCTGACTAGCGTCCCACTAGCGCGCTCCGAGTGGTCTGATTGGGACATACCTCCGCCATACCGTGTCTCCGTATGGTCTCACCTCGACGGGAAATCAACGGAGGGAACCATATGAAGATCATGCGTACCGCGGTCGTCGTCGGGGCCATGGGGGCCGTGGCCATGATGGGCGCGCCCGCGCATGCGTCGGCGTCGGTGACCGCGTCCGCCTCGGCGTCCGCGCCGGCGGCGTCGGTGACCACGTCGGCAGCCAAGGCCCTCGTCGCGACCTGTTCGAAGGGGTCCTACAGGCTGAAGGTGACCGTCACCTACATCAACACGACGTATGGGCACCGCTTCAGCCGTGTCCACTGGACGGCCTCCGGAGGCCCCACCACGGTCAAGGTCAGCCTCGTCCAGGATCGGGGCGGCCTTCCGGACGCCGAGTTCCTAGCGACCGTGATCACGGGCAACGCCGGCAACAGGGCGATCTCGGCGACCCGGCCGATGGCGCATCGGGTCTTCGTGAAGCTGGCCGGTAGGAACGGTGTCACGAGCTGCGTCGGGCAGAGCGGCGTCATCTGATCCGGACCGCTCGGCGCCCGCCGTCGCGAGAGACGGCGGGCGCCGGAGGTCAGGGCGAGGGGTGGGGGAGTTCGAGGTCGGCCACGATGGGGAAGTGGTCGGAGGCCTCGGTGCCGATGACGGCCGCCAAGCCCAAACCCGACCCCGGCCGGCCGGGCCGGTTCCTGCGCAACGGCGCGGCAGCGAAATCCGGGCTCAACACGGCTGGTACGGCCTGGAAGTCGCCCTGCGCGCCAAGGCCCGCTACACCGGCAGCGCCATCCATAAGATCAACCCCGCGTACACGTCCCAGACGTGCCCGAACCCCGCGTGCGGGAAGGTAGACGGGAAGAGCCGCAAGAGCCAAGCGATCTTCTCCTGCACTTCTTGCGGGCACACCGAGCACGCCGACATCGTCGGGGCGAAGAACATCAAAACCAAAGGACAGGCGGCCGGGCTGGTCGTCTCAGGGCGTGGAGACCCACCCGGGTCCGCGAAACGCCAAGCACCCCGTTCCACAGCACCGGCCGCGCAAGCGGCACGAGCTGCCGCCTAGCGGCACGGGAATCCCCGACCCTTCAGGACGGGGAGCAGGTCACAACCTCACAACTTGCCCGTCCTGAAATCCGCACTGCTCTTAAGGATCGCAGAGTCGACGCTCCAGTTCTCCGGCTGGACCCTCTCCCAGAGGCTTCCCTTGCCGAGGTCCCTTCCCACCTGGTCTTCGCGACGGAACCACTCCTCAGCACTTCTAATCCTGTTGGGGTGAATTTCGTCGAGCAGAGCGTAATCTCTGGTGATGATTCCGTATTTCCACACGTTCCAGAAGCCCGTGAAATTGTCGCGGAAGCTCATGGTGCTTTTGTCGTTGGGATCGGCGTTGTATCCGGCAGGGTGATCAGCAAGCCCCTTCAGGTCCGGACCGTTCCAATAGGTGTCCAGATCAGTGTCGATGTACTGTGCCGGATGCCCGGTGACCTTCTCGAACGCCGCAGCCATATCGGCATAGGTCATGTGTTCGATGGCGACTTCGAGGTCCATGCCATTAGCCCGCTCCGGATGGTCGAAGAGCCAGCGAACATAGAATCCGCAATCGTCGAGAGCCACGTGGGGAACGGCTCCCTTGCCGAGAGGGACCCGCCACGTGACGACACCGTCCTCGATGGTGGGCGTCATGGGCGTGAGCGGTGAGATCACCATGTCAATGTAGGGACCCGAAGTGAAGACCGCCGCCCCCATCCTGTCCCTGTTCGTTTCGTTTTGGAACAGTACCCATTCGGCCATGCGGCCCTTGCCGTCATAGTGGCCGGTACGGAACCTGGAGTCGTAGCCTGATTTCTTGAGGGCATAGTCGAGGTTTCCGTAGACGAAGAACTTGATTCCTTCTTCGATCGCCATCTCGTAACTGCGGGTGGCCCAGTAGGTCTCGGTTTTCTCACCGGTGTTGAACCCGTCGATGTTGATGAATGCCCCGTCACAGCCGCGAAATCCTTCCCGCAGCACGTCTTCGTCGGCGAATGACCCTTCGAGGACGGAGACGTTGCCGAGGGCGAGGAGGGCCTGGGCTCGGGGGGAGGTGGAATCGCGGGTGAGGACTCGAACGGAGTACTTCTTGTCGGCGACAAGAGCGCGGACGATGGGCATCCCTTGAGCCCCTGTGCCGCCGATGACGAAGATGGTGGAGGTGGTGTGAGAAGACATGGCTTTTGACTCCAGAAGTTAAGTACGCACACGATCAGTACGCGATGAGCGCGGCGTGTTCGAGACGGATCTCTGCATCAGCTTGGCGATCAACGGCACCGACTGACGCTGCGCCGATGGCCCGTGGGTCCGCGGGCGGTCGCGCAGACCTTGGCGGCTCCACCCTCGTAGGGGCGCTTCCATCAGTGCCTTCCTGATGCCGCGACTCCCCCTGTCGCGACGGCGACCGCGTCTTTGAGGCTGGTCATGGGTACTCCAATTGGAAACCGATCGGTTTCCGCCAGCGTACACCGATCGGTTTCCAGACGGCAAGCGCCCAGGTATCCGGGTCTTCAAAGTTGAGCGGTTCGGACGCGGTTGATGCCCTCGCTCTTGGCGTTGCAGGAGAACGGCAACCGCCTCGACACCCGCTGGCTCCGCCTGGCGGACTCCTCCGGGAGAGCGCTGCGGATCACCGGTGACAGGCCGTTCCACTTGTCCACGCGCCGCTGGGCCGACCAGGAGCTGGCCGCCGGTCGGAGCTGATCCAACGGCTCACCGCCGAGGTCTGCGAATTATGCGGTTCCACGGCGCAAGACCCTCGTCGTCTGCCGCGTAGGCGGCCGCGTTCATCCATGCCCGTGCCGACCTGGCGTCATCCGGCCGGGACGACTGGTTCGGGGCGAGTGAACCGGCGCGGCGTCGGGCTGTCCGGGTCCGCGGTCGGCAGGGGTGGGCACGCGCAGCAGCTTGGCCAGGCGGCCGACCTTGGTGAAACGGCCGGTGTGATAGGTCCCCGCGACCGGGAGGGTTTGTGAGATTGCGGGCCCCTTTGTGTCGGCCTGCTTCCTTGGTCTACGGCCGTCCTGGCGTCCTCGTCGAGTCTGTGGGGGCGTGCTCCCAGCGTTCGGCGAGGAGGGCGGGAGTGGGTGCGGTCCCGGGCAGTTGAGGGTGGCCGGAGCGCAGGCCGTCGAGAGCGATGGCGATCGTGCGCTTTCGGGCGTTGTGGGCTGCGTCGGTCAGGTCGGTGCGGCCCTGCCGGTCGAGTTGTTCGATCAGGGGGGACTTGCCGAGTTGTTCGATCATGAGCGAGATGTCCATGGCCGTGGCGTCCGGTCTGAGCACTCCGGCGGCGTGCGCGCGGGCCACCAGCGCCCGCATCAGCTCATCGGACCTGGTGAACTTGGCCGCCATTTCGTCGGTGACGGCGATCGTGCCGGCCAGCGGCCCGAGGGAGCCGCCGCTGAACTCGATGCAGGCGCTGATGTAGTGAGCGAGCCCTTCCCAAGGGTCGTTGTGTCGCAGGCCGCGTTCGGCGGCCTGGATCCACTGGTCGAGTGACAGCGCGCACAGGTGCTGGAAGAGCTCGTCTTTGGAACGGTAGCGGCGGTAGAGGCTGGCGATGCCGACTCCGGCGCGTGCGGCGATCGTCGCCACCGATGCATGCGCTCCGTCCACGGCCAGGACTTTCTTGGCGGCCTCCAGGAGGGCCTGGTCGTTGCGTTCGGCTTCTGCGTGCCGAGGAGCTTTGCGGGCCATGCGCTCACTGTATCCGCTTTGCGAAGCGATTCACTCCGTTATAGGTTGGGTGCAAACGAAGCGAATCTATCCGTTTAGAGGAGTGTCATGCGCGCCGTCGTCATGGAAGAGTTCGGAGGGCCGGAGGTCCTGTGGATACGGCATGTCGAAGATCCCGTGCCAGAGCCGGGGCAGGTGCTCGTCGCGGTGGCGTACGCGAGTATCACGTTCGTCGAGACGCAGGTGCGCTCGGGCAACGGGCCGTTCGGCAGGCCCGCGCTACCCCGCATACCCGGCAATGGCGTAGGCGGCCGCATCGTTGCTGTCGGAGCAGACGTGGACCCGGCCCTGATGGGAACAGTCGTGGTCACCACCACCGGCGGCGAGGGCGGTTACGCCGAGCTGGCGCTGGCTCGGGCCCAGGACGCGGTTCCGGTTCCCGCGGGTCTGGAGCTCAAGGATGCGGTCGCGCTGCTGGCCGATGGGCGTACGGCGCTGCTGCTGTACCGGCAGGCGGAGATCAAGCCGTCGGAGCGGGTTCTAGTGGAGGCTGCGGGAGGGGGTGTCGGCAGCCTGCTGGTGCAACTCGCCGCCGCCGCGGATGCCCACGTGATCGGCGCTGCGCGAGGCGTCGGCAAGGCCGGGCTGGTCACCTCACTGGGCGCGGCCGCCTATGTCGACTACTCTCGGCCTGACTGGCTGGATCGTGTGGCGGAGGCAACCGGCGGCGCCGGACTCGATCTCGTCTTCGACGGGGTCGGTGGCCGGATCGGCACCGAGGCGATCGCAGCGCTACGCGACGGCGGACGCGTGAGCATCTACGGAATGGCCAGCGGCGCCGACGCCGAACTCGACGAAGGCGAACTCCAGGCACGCTCCATCGGCGTCATCGGCCTCACCACCGCACCGAACCCGGCCCAAACCCGCGCTCTCATCGTCGACGCGCTGAACCTCGCGGCCGACGGGAAACTGCGTCCGGTCATCGGCCAGACTTTCCCGCTCGAGGCGGCGGCCGCCGCGCACCGGGCGATCGAGGCCCGGACCACCATCGGCAAGACCCTACTCATCCCCGCCGGCAATGCCCGCGGCTGAGATCGGATTTCCATGACCCACAAGCCCCCTGCCAGAGCCGGAGTGCGGGAGTGGACCGCCCTGGCGGTCCTGGGCGTCCCCGCCGTGCTGGTCATGATGAACATGTCCGTGCTCTATCTGGCGCTGCCAAGCCTGAGCGCCGATCTGGAGCCCGACGGCCCCCAACTGCTGTGGATCACCGATATCTACGGCTTCATGGTCGCCGGATCACTGGTCACGATGGGTACGCTCGGCGACCGTCTCGGGCACCGCCGGATCCTGCTGGTCGGCGCCGTCGCGTTCACCGGCGCATCTGTTGCCGCCGCACACACCCCCAGCGCCGGCACGCTCATCGCAGCACGGGCGATCCAGGGAGTCGCCGCCGCCGCTCTGGCGCCGTCCTCGCTGGCGCTGATCCGCGCCCTGTTCCTCGACGTCCGGCAGCGCACCCTGGCCATCACGATCTGGATGATGGCTTTCATGGGCGGTGGTGCGCTCGGCCCGCTGGTCGGCGGTGTGCTGCTGCAATACTTCTGGTGGGGGTCGGTGTTCCTGCTCGCCGTTCCCACTATGGCCCTGCTGCTGGTCACCGGCCCCTTCCTGATCCCTGAATCCCGCGCTTCGGCTTCCGGGCGGCTGGACACGGTCAGCGTGGTCCTGTCCCTGCTGACTCCTCTGACGATCGTGTTCGGCATCAAGGAACTCGCCGTCCACGGCTTCGCCCTGCCGTCCGCTGGTGTCCTGGTCGCGGGCCTAATGATCGGCGTGGTATTCGTACGCCGCCAGCGGCGGCTGTCCAACCCGCTCTTGGACCTGGGATTGTTCCGCTTCCCTGCCTTCGCCGTATCCGTCACGGGCATGGTGCTGGTCGGCATCGTGCTGTTCGGGACCAGCCTGCTCACCTCGCAATACCTGCAACTGGTGCTCGGCTTCTCTCCGTTGGAGGCCGGTCTATGGCAGCTGCCCACCGCGGTCACCGGTACCGTCGTGGCCCTGGTGGTCTCCAGCCTCACCCGAATCCGCCCAGTCGTCCTCATGAGCGCCGGAGCCGCGTTCGCCGTCATCGGTCCCATCCTGCTCACCCAGGTGGACAGAAACCCGGTCATCCTGGTGTCCGGCTCCGTCCTCCTCTTCGCCGGGCTGACCCCGTTCATGGCCCTGGGAACCAACCTGGTCCTCGGCGCGGCACCGCCCGAACGCGCCGGGGCCGCCTCAGCGATCTCCGAGACCGGCGCCGAACTCGGCGGCGCGCTCGGCATCGCCGTGCTCGGCAGCATCGCCACCGGCGTCTACGGCAACTACATGATCGGCCACACGCCCGACGGCGTCCCTGCCAAGGTCGCCGAAGCCGCCCGCGAGACGTTGCCCGCCGCGCTCCAGGCAGCCCAGCAACTCCGCGAAAGCCTCGGTATCCCCTTGGCCCAAACCGCCCGGGACGCGTTCGCCCACAGCATCCACGTGCACGCGCTCATCACGATCCCCCTGCTCATCGCGCTCGCCCTGCTGACCCTGACCCTGCGGCGCGCAACACGGCCGCAACCACCGAGCCAGCCTGAACAGGCCACGACGCCCACCCCAGCGCTCGACTGAAAGGACCGAACGATCATGCAAGTCGAGGTCTACTTCGACGTCCTGTGCCCCTGGTGCTACATCGGCAAGAGAAGACTGGCCACCGCCCTGAAGGGCCGAAACGATGTGAACGTCGTCTGGCGCAGTTTCGAACTCGATCCGGACGGAAGCCCTATCCCCGGCCTGACGGCGGCGCAGGTGATCGCCACTTACCAGAACAACCCAGCCCGAGCGAGCGCCCGGGTGGCCCACATCCAAGCGCTCGGCGAAGCCGAGGAACTGGAACTCAACCTGCACCAGGCCCGGCCCGTCAACTCCTTCGATGCTCACCGCCTGATCCACCTGGCCGCCACCTGCGGCCTGGCCGACGCCGTTCTGGAGCATCTCCTTTACGGCTATCACACCATGGGCCGTAACATCGCCGACCCGGACGTTCTCCAAGCATTCGGCGTCGAGGCCGGACTTGATCTCGCCCAGGTAGGTGAACTCTTGACCGGCGACGCGTTCACCGCTGAAGTCCGAGCCGATGAACGCCGCGCCACCCAGAGGGGAATCCGAGGCGTGCCTGCACTCGTCATTGACGGAGCCCCGCAAGTCTCGGCCATTCAGGAACCTGCCGTTCTGACAAGCCTCCTCGAACGCGCGACACGCTTCTGAGCCGCAAGCTGCCGCCTTCGCCACTTTGATCTGGCCACCCCAGACCATCGAGATCCGCGTCTCGTTCATGTCGGGCCGCGACAACGCCCTCCCCCGTGTCAGGCGCGTCGCCCGATACGGCTCGTTCGAAGCGACATTCGATTCCGAAGGTCCCGCCAACGCCGACCAGCTCACCCTCAACACGCTCACTTGACAGGGAACATCATCGAAACCGGCACGGACTCCTACCGACTCGCCTTCACACGGGGGAAGGGGCCTCTGGCTGACGCGGCGTGCAGTGCAGCGGGAGCTCCAAGACCCGCCCCAAGCAGTCGAACTCTGGCCGGTCTGCCAGCGCCGTGAATGCACCATGCCTTCAAGGCCGGTCAACGTGCCTTACGTGCCTGACAAGATCATCGGGCTCCGATCTGCGGGAAGCGACGTCGGCGAATTGCTGTGCGAGGTGGCTGGGCTCCTCGCAACGGCTGGGCCTGGCCCGGTACGACCGGTGAGGGAACTCGGTCACGGGCAGGTGTGGCCGGTGGTGCATGATCGGGTGTCTCTGCCCAGCTGTTCCGCCTTGCGCGGTCTCGGCGCTGGCTGCGCTTTCATCCGGCCGGAACCACCGGCAGGACGACGCGGGACGGCCGGGCGGGGTCGTGGAAGACCTGCTGCCGAGCCACTCGCGCCGTGGTCGCGCTGTCCTCGGGTTCGCCCGTGTTGAGGTTGCGATCCCAGCGCGGGAAGTTGCTGGAGGCGACCTGGAGCCGTATCCGGTGACCCGCCCGGAAGACGATGCTGGTCGACCACAGGTCCACGACGTGCTCGGCGGGCTCGCCCGGTGTCGCCCGCACCCGCACGATGCCGTCGGCCACATTGCGGGAGACGCCGTTGTCGTCGACGTCGCACAGGCGTGCCACCCAGTCGGTCGAGGGTCCGTCCGTGGTGGCGAAGAGTACCGCCCGGACCCGGCCGGTGACCTCGACGTCCTCGGTGAGCGGTTCGGTGGTGAAGACCAGGACGTCCTCGCGCGCCTCCACCGCGGTCTGGTCGAGCGGCCCGGGACGGAAATCGTCGGACATGAAGAGTGCGCCGCCGGTAGTGGGCACCGGATCCATGGGGTCGTAGGTGAACTCCTCGGGCTGCTCGGCGGTGGAGGGCGGCTCGTGCGTCAGGCGTCCGTCCGCGCGCAGGTGGAAGTCCGTGTCCACCGCCCGCGACAGGGGCCATTCCGTCTCCTCGCGCCACTGGTTGATCCCCATGACGAACAGCAGAACCTTGCCCGTGCCCGGCTCCGGAGCCTCGCCTTCGCCGAGCGTGCGCTCGAACCAGTCGAGCTGCATGTCGGTCACGCGACCCCGCATGCCCATGAAGTCGGAGTTCGCGCCGAACCCGAAGTTGACGTCACCGACCACGTGCCGCCAGTTGGCGTGGCCCCACGGGCCCATGATCAGCGTGGCGGACCGGCCGGCACGGCGCATGGCGGTGAAGTTGTCCAGCGTGCCCTGACAGAAGATGTCGTACCAGCCGCCGACCTGGAAGGTAGGCAGATCGATCTCGTCGTGCCGGCCTGCGACGCGGCAGGAGGCAGCCCAGTCGGGCTCCCGCCGGGAACGCTCGTAGCCCAGCTCGGGCAGGTCGTGCCGGGCGAACGCCGGAAACCGCCCGGCGGGCAGCTCCCCGTAACCGCCGCTCGCCAGGCCGTCGAGATCCCGCACGAGCCCGGCGATGCTGCTCTGCAGCCCGGCGAGGTCGGTGCGGTGACGGCGTATCAGGGTGTCGGCGCCCTGCATGAGGGACCAGGGCACGGTGATGCCGAGCTCGATCGCGCCGCCCCGCGAGAACAGCCCGTCGTCCGGATCGGACCACGTAAACAACGGCGCGATCGCCTTCAGCTCCGGCGGTTTCGACAGCGCCGCCATCCACTGGGTGTTGCCGAAATAGCTGCCGCCGCACATGCCGACCGAGCCGTTCGAGCCGGGAAGGGCAGCGGCCCACCGTACGGTGTCGTAGCCGTCGCTCTCCTCGTACGTCCACGGCTCCCACTCCCCCTCAGAGGCGAACCGGCCACGGGTGTCCTGGAGGACGACCATGAAGCCGCGCCTGGCCGCCGCCGCGGGGTCGAGCACCATGGCCACCATGGGCGACTGCTTGCCGTACGGCAGCCGGCTCAGCAGCACCGGCCACGGTCCCGTACCGCCGGGCCGGTAGACATCCGCGCGCAGCACGGTGCCGTCACGCATCTGCGCCGGAACATCGAACTCGATCCGCATCTCCGCCATGTGCCGCTCCTTTGCCTGCCACGAGGCCTTCACGCGACATAGTGGAAGTCGGTTTCCCTCACGCACCACACCCGAATGGGGGTGATCACTCCGGTCTCGGGGCGGTCACGCCACCGCGTTCAACAGGTCGGCCAGCATGTCGGGCCGTTCCAGAGCAATGAAGTGGCCCGCTCCCGGCACGTGCGTGAAATCGGCGGCAGGCAGCAGCTCCTTGTTGGCCTCCCGGTCCGACCGCCGGGACCAGTCCTTCTCCCCGTAAACGAGGTGAATGGGGGCCTTGACCGCGGAGTAGCGCGCGCGGGCCGCGATGAGGCTGGGCAGACTCTGGTATACGGCCCGGGCGACGGTCGGATAGCCGGGCCGGCTGCCCACCTGGAGGAGCTCGTCCACGTAGTCCGCCCGCAAAGCGGTCTTGTCCACCAGCCCGCCCTGCAGGACCCTGCGGAGGATGGCCTTGGGCTCCACCCCGGCGACCACCGGGCCCACCCCCGGAGCGAGAACACCGCCGACCACCACACGGGCGAGGAGACCGGACCGGGCGATTCCGCCGCGGTAATCGTACGCATTCACCGCAACGACGCGCCGTACCCGCTCCGGCAGATCGGCCGCGGTGGTCAGGGCGAGCACCGCACCCATGGACTCCCCGACCAATGTCACGTCATAGAGGTCGAGTTCGGTGAGGAGCCGTTCGACGCCCGCGCGCATCGCCGGCTCCTGGTACGACGCACCGGGCACGATCTCGGAGTAGCCCATCCCAGGTAGATCGAGGGCGTACACGGTGTACTGGTCGGAGATCAAGGGAATGAGGGCGCGGAAGTGCTCGGCCTGCGTTCGCACGGTGTGCAGCAGGATCAGGGGAGCACCCGTGCCCGCTTTGAGGTAACGCAGCGTTCCCTCATGGCTGTGGCGCCCTCCGCGCGGGGCGATGGTGTGGCTGGTGGTCCCCGGAATGTCAATCGTGGGACGCGCCTCTTGGCTGGGCATATCACCGACTCCTTATGGCGGGCGGCGTCAGCCGGCCAGCTGGTTGAGCTTGCGGATCTGCTTGTCGAAAACCCGGGCAGGAGCGATGCGGCGCAGTGTGCTTGCGCGTCCGGCCAGGGATCCGGCGGTGTAGCGCAGCTTCGGCTTCGGGTCGGTCGCCGCCTCGACGATCACCTTGGCGACGGTGGCGGGGTCGTCGCCGTCCTTGATCGCTGTCTCCATCATGCGGTCGAAGGCGCGCCGCTGGTCCGCGTAGACCTGCAGGGGCGTGTCGGGGCGCGGGCTGTTGGCCTCGAATCCGGTGGTGGTGTAGGCGGGCTCGACGAGAAGCGCCCGGACGCCGTACTCGCGGACCTCATGGTCCAAGGACTCCGAGTATCCCTCGATCGCATGCTTGGAGGCGGCGTAGGCGGCCATGTAAGGCGAGGGGAGGAAGCCGACCACGGAGGAGAGGTTGATGATGCGCCCGCGTCCTTGAGCGCGCATACGGGGCAGGACGGCCTTCGTCATGCGCATCACCCCGAAGACGTTGACGTTGAAGAGGTCCTGGGCCTGCGCGACGGAGCTTTCCTCAACGGCACCGATCGCGCCCATGCCGGCGTTGTTGACCAGCACGTCAATCCGCCCGAACCGCTCGAACACCTGCTGGACCGCGGCGGTGACCGACTTGTCACTGGCCACGTCGAGGTCGAAGAAGGTCACACCGTGGAGCGGGGTGACGCGCGAGGTGTCACGGCTTGTGCCGACCACGTCGAAGCCCGCTTCCACTAGCGCGAGCGCGGCCGCTTTTCCGATGCCGGATGACGCACCCGTCACGAGTGCTACCGGCCGATTTGTCGCCATCCTGGACTCCCTGCTCAGTGAGAAAACCGATCGGTTTCCCTCACTGTAAACCGACCGGTTTCCCGGTGCAAGCTCAAGCAGAAAACAGATCCAGGTGCGTCACCCCTCGTTCACGTTGCCCGCCAGCAGAGGGTCAGCGTTCGACCGTCGCCGGGGCCAGGCGCACAAGATTTGCGCCGTACCGCGCGGGAGTAGCGAAGAGCGCGCCGCCGGCCGCGGCCACGAGGTCACGGTTCCTCCCCATCCTCCATCAGGCCGGCCACGATGGCGCGGGCGATGCTCGCGGAGGCTTCAGGCGCGGGCAGGTCCTGAGGGGCGGTGGCGGCGGTGGCGGTGACGCCGCGCAGGAAGGCCATCACGGCGAACAAGACGTCTGCCGGCCGCAACCCGGCCCGGATGCCGGTACCGACTCAAGCAGCGGGATGATCAGGGCCGCCCACTGGCCGGTCTCCCGCATCCCCTCGCCGACGTCGATGATCTGGGGAGCGACCAGGGCCGAGACAACCGCAAGCGCCCGGAAGCATTCGTCCTGCGCAAGCAGGCACAGGTAGCGGGAGAGGAACCCGGCCAGCTGCCGGGCAGGAGGCCGGTCTTCGCAGCTCAGTTCGCTCAGGGCAGGTGCGGCGTGGCGGCTCCACCCGGCGGAGATCGCCTCCTGATGCAGCTGGGTCTTGTCCCGGAAGTGGTGGTGGACGGCGCCGCGCGTGACGCCCGCGCGGGCGCCGATGGCCTTCCAGGCTCTGGCCCTGCTGCCCTACCTGGAAAGGGTGATGCGTCAGCGCACGCCTGCCGCATCGAGCAGGGTGACCACGGTGGGCGCGATGAGCCCTGTCAGGGTGTCGGCTCCGATCCCCGCACGGGCGCTGGCGCCGTCGAAGACCACGCTGAGCTGCCGGGCCAGCAGATCCGGGTCGCTCGCCCCACCTTGCTCGGCCTCGGCACGGAAAAAGGCCATCAGGTTCCCCTTGACCCGGTGCGCCACCTTGCTCGCAGGGTGGCTCTGGTCCTTGAGCTCGATCTGCACAGCGAGGTACTGGCAGCCTCGGAACTCGGGCGCACCCGCCTGCACCTCCACCTGCTCGAAGACGTGCAGGATCCGCTCGCGGGGTGAACGGCCATCGTCCGCCTCAGGCAGGAGCTTCTTCACGAAGGCGGACGAGCGCTCCTCCAGGCTCGCTGCGAGCAGTTCGTCCTTGCTCTCGAACAGCTGATACATGGAGCGCTTCGACACCCCCGCCGCCTTGCACAGCGCCTCGATGCCGATGCCGACACCGTTTCGGTAGGTGAGCGTGGCCGCCGCCTCCAGCAGCCGCTCTCGGGGACTGAGCCTCACTTCGGTGGTCATACTGCGAGGTTAACTCCATTCCGGCGAAATGAAAACCGATCGGTTTCCAGGCGTGCCGCAGCGATATCCGGCGCCGCGCACAGCCGGGCGGACATCCGAACCCGAACAGCGCGGCCACCAGGAGACCGACGGCCAACATCACCCAGCGCCGGGTCAGCCCCGCGTCACCCTTCACCTCCTTCTCGTCCATCGGCCTCCAGTCGATCATGTCCCCGCTCGCAGTGGACTTCTTGATCGACTCGCTGATCTGCGCCCCCAGGTTGACCTGCTTGCCGCCGACAGCGGCCCCCTTGCCGGCGTTGACCAGACCGACGGGCAGTTTCGTCACGTGACCGGCCGGATCGATGGCCGCTCACGCCGACGACCTTGTGGGTCTGCCCCGGCTGCACGGTTATCTCCGAGGTTTCGTCTGATCGCCGGTTGATGATCGGTTCGTCGAAGTAAGGCTCGTTGACCAGCCCGGTACTGGAACGTGCCGCCGTACTCGGTTGTGAGCTTCAGGTTGTTGCCAGGTTCAGCCCGGCGGCCCGCGCAGCGGTGCCCGACCTACTCGTTGTGAAGGACGGCGGCAATGGTGAGGCGGGCGGCGGACCGGGCGGGGATGAGCGCGCCGAGGACGGCGATGGCCACGCCCGCCGCGGCCAGGAGGGCGAGTTGTGGCGGCTGCCAGACGTCCTTCATGAATTCGGGGAACACCACGATGCCGACGTTGTCCACGAGCAGGCGGTGCGCGACGATCCCGCAGGGGATGCCGATGAGGGCGCCGGCCAGACCGAGCGCCGCCATCGACGTCACGGTCATGGTGGTGACCTGGCGGGGGGTCATGCCGATGGATTTGAGCATGCCGAGGTCACGACGGCGTTCGCGGGTGTTGAGCAGGACGGTGTTGAAGACGCCCAGCGCCGCCACCACGATGATGAGCGTGGTGAAGACCGAGGCGAGCCCCACGACGGTGGTGGTGACGAGGGAGTCGGGGACCGCGACGGAGGGGTAGAGACCGGGGTCGGCCGCTCTGACGGCCCTGGCGTAGGCCTCGGGGTCGGCGTGCGGGGTGAGTTGCACCTCGTAGTGGTCGGCGCTGGTCTGCGGGGCCAGCGTGGCGAGGGTCTGCCAGGAGGACCACAGGAAGCGGACGTCGCCGTTCATGAGCTGGCCCACGATGGTGGCGCGGGCCTGCTTGCCGTCCAGCTGCAGGGTGACCTGGTCGCCGACCGTCAGGCCGCGCTGGGTCAGGAAAGGCGGCGGGGCGACGATCTCGCCCGGCCCTTCCAGCCAGCGGCCTTGGACGACCTGCGGCGCCAGGGTGGAGGGGTCACCCCGCTGGAAGTTGACGTCGCTGCGCTGGGCGTGGCCCGCCAGGTGCACTTCGACGAACACCTGTGCGGTCACCTTGCCGGCTCCCGGCAGTGAGCGCAGCAGCGCCTCGATGCGCTCGTCACTGAGCGTGGGCGCGGTCTGCTGGAAGGCGGGCTTGCCGGCGCGCACGACCACCCGGGAGGCCGAGTCGGCCTCGGCGAAGGCGAGCATGGTGCTGGTCAGGCCGGTGGTGAGGGTGACGGTGGTGACGCCGAGAACGATCGCCGCCAAGGTCATCATGGTACGGCCGGGCCGGGCCAGCGGCTGGCCCAGCCCGAGGCTGACGGGGCGGGGAAGCCATGTTCCGCCGAGCCATCGCTGGACGGCCAGGGCTCGGCCCCGGGCGGGTGCGCTGCCGGCGCTGATCGCCCGGGCGGCCGGCAGCCGATGGGCGCGCAGCGCGGGCACCAGCGCGGCCAGGAGGACCAGCACGAGCATGCTGGCCGGCGCGGCGACCGGCACCCAGGGGCTGATCCCGATGTCGGCGGCGCCGTTCTCGACGCCCTGGAAGGCGGCGCGCAGCACGGGCCCGGCCAGCATGCTGCCCAGGAGCGTGCCGAGGACGCTGCCGGCGACGGCGGGCATGGACACCATCGTGAGGTAGACGATGACCACCTGGTTGGGGGTGAAGCCCACGGCCTTGAGCACGCCGATGTGCCGGGAGCCGGACACGACCGCGCCGCTGACGACGTTGGCCACGATCAGGACGGCGACGAGCAGGCTGAGAGCACTGAAGAGAGTCATGAACAGCAGGTAGGCGTCGGCCGAGCTGGCGTAGGCGTGGCGCAGCGCGAGGTGGGACCGGGCGACGCTCAGCGCTCCGGCGGGCAGCCCGGCGGTGGCCGCCTCCAGGGCGGCACGTACCTCCTGCTCGGTGTCGTGGTCGGTGAACCGGTAGAGCATCTGCATGCTGCCGGGGCGTAGCGCGGCGGCCTGCTGGGGGGTGACCCAGGCATCGGCCGACTGGCTCATGCTGGAGGCGAAGCCGACGACGGTGAGCGGCGGGAGGCCGGGCGCCTGCAGGCGGGAGCCGAGCGCGCCGGGCCGGGGCGGGGCGTCGGCATTGCGCAGATTGAGGACGATCTCGCCGAGGGCGGTGGCCCAGCGTCCTTGCAGGGGGCGGACGCGGTCGACGGGGTCTGCGAGCCCGGCACGGCCCACGATCTTGAGGGGACCTTCGGCCTCGGGGATGTCGGTGGTCCGGGGAAAGGTGATCAGGGCCTGGTCGAAGGGGCCGGACGCGGCCTCGACGCCGGGCCGGTCGCGGGTCTCGGCCAGCTGCTGCCTCGACACCTTCGCGGTGTCGAAGACGGCCACCGCGTGGGCGCCGCGCTGCTGGTCGAAGGCCCGGTCGAACGGGGTGGTGGCGGCGTCGAGCAGCCCCAGGGCCAGCATGGTGGTGATGGTGCCGGACAGCACGACCAGCCCGGTGATAACGGTTTGCAGCCGTCGGCGGCGTACGGCCGCGCGGGCGGTGCGCCACACGGCGCTCATTCGACCCCCTCCAGCGTGCTGTGCCGGGCGATGCGGCCGTCGGCGAGTTCGACCAGGCGGCTGGCGCAGCGGGTGGCGAGGTGCGGGTCATGGGTGACGATCAGCAGGGTCTGGCCGATCTGGTTGAGGTCGATGAGCAGGTCCATCACCTGCTCGCCGGAGCGGCTGTCCAGCGCGCCGGTCGGCTCGTCGGCCAGGATCAGGGCCGGGCGGTTCATCAGGGCGCGGGCCACGGCCACACGCTGCCGTTCGCCGCCGCTGAGCGTGGCCGGGTAGGCGTCCTTGCGGGCGGCGATGCCGAGCTCGTCGAGCAGTTCGAGGGCGCGTCTGCGGGCGTGGCGGGCGGAGGTGCCGATGAGTTGCGCGGGCAGCGCGACGTTGTCCAGCGCCGGCAGGTCGTCGATGAGGTTGAAGAACTGGAAGATCATGCCGATGTGGCGGCGCCGGAACAGCGCCAGCCCCGTCTCGTCGAGCCCGCCCAGGTCCTGGCCGTCGACCTCCACCGTGCCCGCCGTCGGGCGGTCAAGGCCGGCGATCATGTTGAGCAGGGTCGACTTGCCGCATCCCGACGGTCCCATCACGGCGACGGCTTCCCCGGCGTGGATCCGCAGGTCCAGGCCGTTCAGCGCCGTGGTCGCGCCGTACTCCTTGCGCACGCTGTCCAGCCGTACGACGGGCTGGCCGGTCCGGTCATCATTGTTCACCTGGAGAACCGTAGGGCAGGCGTGCGGGTGGCGGCATCGGCCCGCGGACTGACCCCTGGCGGCGGTGTCGTACCACAGATGTACGGCTGTGGGACCCCGGTCTGATGCGCTGCCGGCCGGCATCTGGAAGATTGAAGGTCGTGTGGGATTCCGGGGCCGGGTGGCTGCTGGTGGCGCTGGTGGCGGCCTGCGCCGTGGCGGGGTGGCTGGGCGTGGCACTGGTGCGTGCGCGCCGCCTGCACCGGCGGGCGCTGGAGGAGCGCGGCTGGCTGCTGGAGCGGGAGCGGGAGAGCGCGGCCCGCGCCGCGGTGGAGGGCGAGCGTTCCCGAATCGCCCGTGAGCTGCACGACATCGTCAGCCACAACGTGAGTTTGATGGTGGTGCAGGCCGGGGCGGCCCGGGAGGTGCTGGCGACGATGCCAGGGGAGGCGGAGCAGGCGCTCAGGGCGGTCGAGGGCGCGGGCCGGGACGCGATGACCGAGCTGCGTCACCTGCTGGGGCTGCTCGCGCCGTCGCAGAGCGGCGAGGACGAGCCGCACGAGAGCGAGTTGTCGCCGCAGCCGGGCCTGAGCAGACTGAGCGCGCTGGTCGACCGGTTCGCCTTCGCCGGTCTGCCCGTCGAAGTGCGCATTTCGGGGGCGCCGCGGCCGCTGCCCGCCGGGATCGACGTCACCGCGTACCGGATCGTGCAGGAGGCGCTGACGAATGCGCTCAAGCACGGTAGCGGCGTGCAGGCGCAGGTGACGGTCCGCTACGCCGAGCACTACCTGCGGGTGGAGGTGCTCAACAGCGGGCCGAGCGTTCTGACCGGCGATGCGCCGGCCCCCGCCGATCAGCGGGACGGCGCAGGCCGCGGGCTGATGGGTCTCCGTGAGCGGGTCGCCGTCTACGGCGGCGACCTGGATGCCCGGCGGCGGCTGGGCGGCGGCTACCGCGTGCGGGCGCGTATCCCGCTGGACCGGCCGTGAGCGCGGCAGAGGCGGTGCCGCGGGTGCTCATCGCCGATGACCAGGCACTGGTGCGAGGTGGCTTCCGGCTGATCCTGACCACGCGCGGCATCCCCGTGGTGGGTGAGGCGGCCGACGGGGCGGAGGCCGTCGCGGCGGCGCGGAAGCTGCGCCCCGACGTGGTGCTGATGGACATCCGCATGCCCAACATGGACGGCCTGGAGGCCGCCCGGCGCATCCTGCTGGAGCAGCCGACCTGCCGGGTGATCATGCTGACCACGTTCGACCTGGACCGCTACGTCTATGCCGCGCTGTCGCTGGGGGCCAGCGGCTTCCTGCTGAAGGACGTGACCCCCGAGCATCTGGCCGCCGCCGTGCGCCTGGTCAGCACCGGCGACGCGCTGCTGGCCCCCTCCATCACCCGCCGGCTGGTGGAGCGCTACGCCTGCGCCGACGTGCGGCCCGCCCCCGCCCCAGCCGCCGCACACCGCGAACTGGTCGGGCTGACGCCCCGCGAACTGGAGGTGCTGAGGCTCCTGGGGCAGGGGCTGTCCAACACCGAGCTGGCCAAGGCCCTGACCCTCAGCGAGTCGACCGTCAAGACGCATGTCGGCCGCATCTTCACCAAGCTCGGGCTGCGAGACCGGGCGCAGGCGGTCGTGCTCGCCTACGAGACGGGGCTGGTCTCGCCGGGTGAGAGCGGGTAGGAGCCTGCGCCGCGCCGGTGTGGTGGCCCTTTTCCACTCTTGAGCACCTGCGGCCCGACGTCGCCCCACGCGCCGCACCTTTGGTCAGCCGCGCACTGTGGTGGTGCGCAGCTCCGGGTCGGAGTTGATCTCAGGTTCGGTGAACCCCACGTTGACCCACTTCTTGCGCGAGTAAAGCTCGGTCTGGTCGGTGTGATGGGGTGAGGCGGGGTTTTGGCCGACTGCGAGTAGGTGAGGATCATGCGGGCACTCGGGGGCCAGACCAAGTACGAGAGAAAGGGGCAGCGGGGTGCTGAGCCGCAGGCCAGAGGGCATATGCGTCGGATGATGTGACCCTCCGCGTGGGTTTGGTTGCGGTTTGGTGAACAAGGTGTCTGGTGGAGTTGATCGTCGCTACGGTTTCGGCGTCTGGACGCCGGAATCGAGGCGTGGGACGGCCTTGGGATGACGTGGATCGAGCGGACCGCCTATCCGCAGTTCAAGCGGCTGACATCGGCGCGGGTGCTGCATGTGTTCTTCACGCCGTCGTCGGAAGAGGTGGCCTGGGCCGAAAAGCGCACCGGCAGCCCGGAGTCGCGCTTCGCGCTGGTGCCGGCGTTGAAGTGCTTTCAGAGGATGGCGCGCTTTCCGTCCCCGGACGAGATCCCCGAGGTGGTGATCGACCACGTCCGGCGCTGTCTGGAGTTGCCCGAGGACGTCTGGCCGGACCATGGCTCCTCCGGCAGCGCTAAGGCGCATCGCAAGCTGGTGCGCCAGCGTCAGGGAGTGCAGTACGACGCGGGCCGGGCCCGGGCGATCGCCGCGGCGGCGATCCGGAAGGCGGCCCAGGCCAAGAACAACCCGGCGGACCTGATCAACGTGGCGATCGAAGAGTTGCTCCGCCTCCGGCTGGAACTGCTCGGGTACACGACGCTGGAGGACCTGGCCAGCAGCGTGCTGAGGTGAACGCCACGATCTTCGCCACATCAGCCGCTTCGGCGCGTACGCCACCGACGAACTACACCACCAGCCAGACCCGTTCGATCCCCTGCTAAAAGAGGTCGACTTCACCGACGTCGAGCTGGCTGCTTGATCAAAAGGGCGCTGGTGCCAGTGCCGAGAGCGCTCGGCTGAGCATCGGTGCTCTCGGCTCGCTCGGCAGCGTATGACGGCAACTTGTTGATCGTTTGAGCCACACTTCCCGTTTCCGGACATGACCAACAAGGGTGCGCGCTCGAAGGCCGCAGCCTGGTCAAGTCTTTCTATCGGACCGACTCGACCAGGCAGGATGGGCTGTCAGTCGTCGATGGCCTGGTAGAGCGTGGTCCAGAAGTCGTGGATGGCCCGCGCCGAATCCGGGGTGGACATGCCGGTCTGGGTGAGCAGGATGCCGACGAGTTGGTGGTGCGGGTCGGCGTAGACGGTGGTGCCGCTGCCGCCGTCCCAGCCGAACTGGCCGACGGGGGCGTAGTCGCCCCGGTAGGTGCGCACCGCCATGCCGAAGCCCCAGCCGCCGTGCTGTCCCAGGCCATACCCCCGATGGACGGAGTCGCGGCCGAAGGCCACTCGGGCGGCCAGCTGCTCGGGTGGAAGTTGGTTGGTGGTCATCATCTCGACGGCGGGCCGGGACAGGATCCGTTCGCCGTCGTGAATCCCGCCGTTGAGCAGCATCCGGAAGAAGGCGTGGTAGTCGTCGGCGGTGGAGTCGAGTCCGCCGCCGCCGGACTGGAACGCCGGAGGCGTGCTGTGGTGTCCCCCTTCGTCAGGGTCCTCCACGCGGAACTCTCCGGTCTGCCAGTCGGGGGCGTACAGCGGCGGCAGCCGGTGGATCTTGTCGGCGGGCACGTGGAAGCCGGTGTCCTTCATGCCCAGCGGGTCGAAGATGCGCTCGCGCAGGAACTCCTCGAACGACTGGCCGGTGACCCTGGCCACCAGCACGCCGAGCACGTCGTTGCTGAGGTTGTAGATCCACCGCTCGCCGGGCTGGCAGATCAGCGGCAATGCGCCGAGGCGGCACATCCACTCATCCGGGTCCGGCGCGGGCAGCAGCCATCCGTCCTCCTGCCCGTAGATGCCCCGCTCGAAGAGCGCACCCATGATCGGGGTGCCCGGCGCGGTCATGTCCATGCCGAGCCCGTTGGTGGAGGTGAGCAGGTCCCGCACGCTGATCGGCCGCCGCGCCGGCACCGTGTCGTCCAGCGGTCCGTCGGGCCGCGTCAGCACTTGCCGGTCGGCGAGCTCGGGCAGCCACGGATCCACCGGGTCGTCCAGCCGCAGTCGGCACTCGTCCACCAGCACCATCGCCGCCGCCGCCCCGACCGGCTTGGTCGTCGAGGCCATCCGGAAGATGGTGTCGCGGCGCATCGGCGCGCCACCGTCATGGCGCATCGTCCCGATCGTCTCAACGTGGGTCTCCTCGCCCCGGCTGACCAGGGCGACCAGCCCGGGGATCTTCCCGGACTCGACATGCCGTGCCAGCACGTCGCGCAGTCTGTCCAGCCCGGTCTTGGAGAAGCCGCTGTTGCTGTGTCCCATCATGAATCTCCTTTACACAATGTCTGATCTTGCAAGACCCGTCCCGGCGCGGCGCGCACGAGAGTCGGGAGTCCGGCGGTCTCAGGCGGCGACGCGCGCGATGGCGTCGGTCAACTGCTTGCGCGCACGCGCGGGGACGTAACCGCCGTCGGAGTAGTCGCGGACGAACTCCTCGACGAACTTCACCGGATCCTGCCCGACGATCTCGCGGATCGGCGTCCCATTCGCCGCAGCCTGTTCGAACAGGGCGGCGAGTTTCTCGAACCGCGACGCGTCGCTGCCGCCGTCAGACGGCACGAAGTGCATCATGTGCCGCTCGATCGCTTCAACCGCCGTGCGGTAGTCCGGCGGGAGCTGGCCCACGCGCGCCTTGTACTGCCGCCACCGCCGCTTGGGGCCGATCATCCTCGCGATGAAGCCACCCATTGCGATGTCAGACATATCCTCTGCCTCCTTTGTGCCAGACGTTCATGTATCACTGAATGTTTGTGACAGTACATTGCATTCAACCTTCGGTCAACATTCCTCGGCGTCAAAAGGCCTGTATAGCTGAGGTGTGTGGCCGAAATTGCAATGAATATGAAACTGAATGCAATGGGTGATCACGCTTTGGATTGCAATGAGGTGCGAGTGAATGCATACTGTGCGGCAGGAGAGCGGGCGCCGAGCCCGCGCACGCACGCAGATGGGAGACGAGCGTCGATGCCCGGAGACAGGCTCACCAGCGAGGACCGTCAGCAGATCGCTGCCGGGCTGGCCGAAGGGCTCGGCTACACAGAGATCGGCCGCCGTCTCGGGCGGCCCGCCTCCACCATCATGCGGGAGGTCACCCGCAACGGCGGACCCGACGACTACCGGGCTCAGCGGGCCCAGGAGGCCACCCAGCAGCGGGCCCGCCGGCACCGCCAGGCCAAGTCCCCGGCGCCGCCGGTTGGCGACAGCAGCCACGGGCGCGATCCCCGGGCGGTCCAGGACCTCACCGAATCCTTCGCCACGCTCCTCGAACAGCAGGGCATGCCTCGGATGACGGCCAGGGTGCTGGCCTGCCTGTACGTCACCGACTCCGGCACCCTCACCGCCTCCGAGCTGGTCCATCGGCTTAACGTCAGCCCCGCGTCGATCTCACAGACCGTCGCCTTCCTCGAACAGCAGGGGCTCATCAAGCGGGAACGCACTCCCGGCGGGCGCCGCGAGCGCTACGTCGTTGACGACGAGCTCTGGGTCCGCTCCACCCTCGCGGCCATGCAGCAGAACGACACCCTGATCGCCGCATCGCAGCGCGCGGCCCAGATCCTCGGGGCTGCGACCCCGGCCGGCGCGCGCTTCGGCGTCGCCGCCGAGTTCCTACGCTTGGTGAACGTGCCCCTCCGACAGGCCATGGAGCAGTGGCAGCAGAACCAGGCCGACCGGAACGCCCGTGCACCCCTGTCCGAATAAAGCAATCATGCGAAATCCACCGGCTGCCCCTTCCAGCCGTACTTGGGCTGTGGGCCAAGCTGACCCGCGAGGACAGCAAGTCCTTCGCTTTGAGTTGGCCCACCGCGCTGCCGACGCCGCGGATTGCACACTCCAGCGGGCGATGATCAGCCTGGCCCGAACCGCCCAAGATGTTCGGGCAGGCCGTTCACTTGGTTATTCCTCCTCAACGGGCCGATCGGGTCTTTCCGGCGTGCCGGCTCCGCGGACCGCGTGTGCCTGTCCATCTCGACGCACGACAGAGAGGGTTCCGTGCTGCGGGGGCTTGGCGAACCTGCCTGTGGACGAACTGGCCCGAGCGGCCTTCTTCCCTGCCGCCCGTCGCGTCACTCCGCTTGCCTACGTGAAATCGTGGGCCGACGCCGAGCTGCACGAGGTCGCGCCGGGCACGCCCCTCGCGGGACCGAGAACCACCGGCAGCCTGACCGGTCCCTCGGTGATGATCGACGAGTTGTAGACGATCTCGTCCGTCCCGACCGCTAGGCGCAACTCGGGGAACCTGCCGAACAATGAGGCCAGCGCGATGCGTGTTTCCAGCCTGGCCAGCGGCGCACCGAGGCAGAAGTGCGGACCGCGGCCGAGCGCCAGATGCATCTCCGGCTCCCGTGTGACGTCGAACCGCTCGGCTTCCCGGCCGAACCTGGCCGGATCCGTGCCCGCTCCGGCGAGGCCGATCATGATGGCCTCCCCGGCCGGGATCGTCACCCCGGCGAGCTGCACATCATGCCGCGGGTAGCGCAACATGATGCCCACCACCGAGGTGCGGCTGCGCAGCGTCTCCTCGACCACCTGCTCCCAGGCGATCTCCTTACGCGCCAGCGCGAGCTGCTTCGGGTCCGAGCACAGGGCGATGACGGCGTTGCCGATCAGGTGCACGGTGGTCTCGTGACCGGCGATCAGCATATGCCACATGATCCACAACATCTCGTCCTCGGTCAGGCGGTCGCCGTCGTCCTCTTGCGCGCGGATGAGCCCGGTGGTGAGGTCGTCGCCGGGTTCGCGGCGCTTGCGCTCGATGAAGGCGGCCAGGTAGCCGAGCACCCCGTTGTTCGCGGCGAGGGACTCCTCCGGAGCGGCGGTGTGCGACACCAGTACGTTGCCCCACTCGCGGATCTGGGGCCGCTCGTCCTCCGGAACGCCGAACAGTTCGCAGATCACTGTGAGAGGCAGCGGCGCGTTGAAGGAGGACACGAGGTCGACCACGCCGCCTTCGGCGGCCATCCGGTCGAGCAACGCGTCCGTCATCTTCTGGATGCGTGAGGTCAGCCCCTGCACGCGGCCGGGCGTGAAGGCGTGGTTGATGAGACCTCTCAGCCGATGGTGGTCCGCACCGTCCTTGGTCAGGAGATGTTTGCCTTCGATGATCTGGCGCAGCGGCCAGTCGGGGGGGATGCTGCCATCGTGCAAGGCCGTGAAGTTCCTGGGGTCCTTGCTGTAGAGGATGCCGTCGTTCGCGAGGACCTCGTTGATCATGTCGTACGAGGTCACCAACCAGACGGGCACCTTGCCCGGCAGTTCGACCCGCAGGACGGGGCCGATCTCGTCGCGATAGCGGCGGATCGTTTGGGATGTCCGCTCGTTCGGAGCCGGCAGTTGGAGGGGGATGTGCATCGGCAACAACTCCTATGACTGAATGTCATACTCACTGTGCGTGTCACTGTTGACCACGCCAAGTAGCGAAGGTCTTACCTCCGAGCAGCTTCCACCTGCCGACCAGGCCACATTCTGTGCCGGTCGTGTCTTGGGAATGAGCACCGGCGCCTGGTTGCCGCCCGGCACCACGCCGGCGCGACCCAGGGAACCCAGGGGTGAGGCCTGCGGCGGCTCGGGCCGGCGGGGCATGTGGTGAACGCGGTCTCGCATCGGTGAGCCGGTCCCGGCAGGCACCGGGACCGGCTCAGCGTCACGTGCCGAGCTTCAGGACGGCCGCGTAGTACACGTGGGCCAGCCCGATGCACTTGACGCCGTGGTGGACGATCTGCGCGTGAGCGGTGGGACCGGTAGTGCTGGTCGAGCAGCGGCAGGTAGTTGTTGCCGTGATAGGCCGACACCGCTTCGTGCGCGACCGCCAGAACGTCGAGGCCGCCAGCGTCCTCCAGCGCCTTCAACACCAGCCGGCCCGCCCGCTCGGCAACATCCCCGGATCCGGAACCCGCGCTCGCGGCGGGATCGGTACTCGCGCCGTCCGTCGGCGGATCGGCTGCGTCGGGCTCGGCGGGTGTGACGGCCTCGCGGACGCCGTCCAGAACATCGCCGAACACGCCCAGCAGGCGTTCGGACTCGGCCCGGTGCGCCTCCCGTAAGGCTTCCAGCTGGTCGCGGCCCTTCTTGTGGATTGTCGCGATCCGCTTGCAGAACATCGTGACCACGTCGTCCCGCACTCCGGTCCGCACCGTATGCAGCAGGCTCACGATCAATGTGAGGCGCTTGTCCTCGTCCAGCACCTTGCGCAGGTCCGCGACATCGGTGACCCTCGCCTCTCCGGCGAAATGTGCGATCTTCCCCGGCGGGATCCCCTCCAGCCACGCCTCGGTCGGCCCGAGAGCGTCCAGTTCCCGCAGGAACGCCAGACGGCCCTTGAACTTGTTGAGGGACGCGGCCTGTGCCACGTCCTTCAACCCGTCGTACGCGCTGCGCCGGGCAATGGGGTCGACAACCAGTAGCCGGGCCAGTCTCGCCCGGGCTCCGGCGTCAACCCGGGCGGCCACCAGTGTGAAGAACCCGCGGTTCACCTCGGTGCGGATCTTCTTGGTCATCTCATCCAGCGTCGTGTAGCCGGGCAGCTCGCATTCCGCGCGAACCAACTCCTCGAGCGCCACGTTGATCAAGTCAGCGGGGTTGTCCTTGGCCTGGACAGCCTTCCGGATCGCCTCATCGGCCACCTCCCGGACCCGGGCAGCGTCATAGGTGACGCCCATCCGCTGACGCACGAACGAGCGATGCCGCTTGGCCGACCGCTCCGCGGCATCCTCCAGCGCCACCCCCTCCGGCAAGCCGATCACCTCTCGGATGTGCTCGGAGACCACCGCGGGGACATCCTTGAGCTTCGGGAAATATCCCAGCCGCTGGTAGGCCTTCAACCACACCAGCAACGCCAGCAGATGCTGATCATCCTGCGTCTTGCCGCGCGCCCACTCCACCTCGACTGCCGACGGAGTGAACACCTCCGCCAGTTCCCGCGCCGACACGGCCCGCGCGAACCTCGGGTACGCCGTCCGATCGATCGACGCCACCCAAACCCTCCGGAACCATCACTAACCAGCGTGAAGTCAGGAGTTTAACGACCGGTGATCAAGAGCGTGGCCCGTTTCTGCCGTATTCCGGAGGCACCCGACAAGCAGCCGCCGCGACCGGTTGAATCAAACGGGACGGGCACGAGGCGGTGTTCCGCCGCAGCCGCGCCCCGTCGACAACCAGGCAACTCTCTCCGACTAGGCTTCGGGAGACCGAGGCTAAGTCACAGGCATGCCCTTTTGGTCAGCTGCTCGCGCTGGAGTAACCGCGTACGCCCAGGCGCCAGTAGAGGCGCAGGGCCGCGACGGCTGCCACGCACATCGCGACACCGCCGAGAACAGGCAGCCAGCCGACCCCGTCCGTCAGCGCCTCGATGGGGAAGCTGGTGGCGAAACCCACGGGAAAGGCGAAGGTCAGGAAGGCGCGCGCGGCCGCCGGATAGTACGCCAGGGGGTAGCGGCCCGCCTCCATGAAGGCGTCGAAGACCACGGTGATCGGCCCGGCGCCCTGCGTCCAGAACGCCAGGTAGACCAGCGCCGACCAGGCGCACGTCAGCAGGACCAGCCCGCAGCAGCCGAGCAGGATCGCCTGGACGACCTCGATCGGGCCCGGGCGCACGCCCGCAGCCGCTAGCCCGGAGCAGAGCGCGATCAGGCCGGTGGCGGCCTTGCCCAGCTCGGCGAGCCTGATCCAGCGGAAGGTCAGGTAGAACTGCGCCGAGACCGGCCGGATCAGGACCAGGTCGAGTTCGCCCTTGGTGAGGTAGGCGGTCATCCGGGTGAGGTTGGGCGCGACGAAGGTTGCCAGCAGGCCCGTCGTGATCTGGTACGCGCCGACGAGGGCGACGACCTCGGCGCCCGTCCAGCCGTTGACCTCGTCGGCGTGGCCGTACAGGAACCAGACGGGCAGCAGCCCGACGAGCAGTTCGGCGAGTCCGACGGTCAGCGTGGCGACGAAGTGGGCGCGGTAGTGCGTCTCGCGCACCAGCGCCTGGATGAGGAAGCGGCGCATCAGCCGCAGGTGGGCCCTCATGCGCCCACCGCCGCATACGCGCGCAGCCCGGCCCGCCACACCGCGCGCGCCCCCAGCACCGCGATCGCGGTGTAGGCGACCTGAAGGGCGAGGCCCTCGGCCAGGGCGGGCGCGCCCATGGCGATCTCCAGCGGGAAGGAGAGCATGAAGCGGTACGGCAGCGCCGACGTCCACTCCGGCATCAGCGCCAGCGGCACCACCCCGCCTGAGAGCACCCGGGCCAACAGCGCGTTGGCCGAGATGAGGCCGCCCACGTCGTCGAACCAGAACGCGAGCGAGCCGATCAGGTGGTCGACGGCGTAGACGAGGATCGCGGCCAGCGCCACACTCACCGCGACGAGAGCCCAGCGGGCGTCGGGCAGTCTTACGTCGAGCAACCACCAGAGCAGCGCGATAGCCGGAGCCTGCCAGCAGAGCTTGAGCAGCTTCTCCACGAGGTTGTTGGCGATGCCGTCCAGCGGGCTGGGCACGGGCCTGACCAGCCAGACCGACAGCTCGCCGCGCCGGATGGAGGCCGCCAGGTACGGCGCGAGCCAGGAGGAGGTGAGCATCTGTACTACGCCCATGAGCACGAAGTACGTGGTCAGGTACGTCTCGTCGACAGGCAGGCGGGCGCCCGAGCGCAAGGCGGCGCGCCAGATCAGCAGCGAGACGACCGGGGCGGCCAGCCCGCCGAGCACGTAGAAGGCGAACTCGCCGCGGTAGGCCATCGCCAGGCCGAGGTTGAGCCCGAGCAGGCGGCGCAGCACGCGCAGTGTGGCCCTCATCGGGCACCGTCGTAGGCGATCCGGCCCTGCTCGATGACGACGATCCGCTGGCAGAGCGCCTCAATGTCGCCCATGTCGTGGCTGGTGAGCACGATCGTGGTGCCGCGTTCCCTATTGAGGGTGGCCAGGAAGCCGCGTACACGCGCCTTGGCCTCGACGTCGAGGCCGATCGTGGGCTCGTCCAGGAACAACAGCTCGGGCCGGTGCAGCAGCGCGGCCAGCAGCTCCAGCCGCATGCGCTCGCCGAGGGAGGTCTTGCGCACCTGTACGGCCAGCAGGTCCGTCACCCCGAGCAGCTCGGCGAGTTCGGCCACCGAGTCCCGGAACTCCTTGTCGGACATTCCATACATGTCCTTGTGCAGCAGCAGGCTGTCCATGGCGGGCACGTCCCACCACAGCATGCTCTTCTGCCCCATGACCATGGAGATCCGGCGCAGGTGGTCACGCTCGCGCCGGGCGGGGATGCGGCCCAGCACGTTCAGCTCGCCCGAGGTGGGGTGGAGCAGCCCGCACAACATCTTCAGGGTGGTGGTCTTGCCTGCTCCGTTGGGGCCGAGCAGCCCGAGGAACTCGCCGCGCTCGACGGTGAAGCTGATGCGGTCGACGGCGAGCCGGGTTTCGTAGCGGCGCCGTACGACGCTCTTCAAGGCGCCGAGGACTCCTGCGCCCTGCTGGTGGAATCGGTAGGTCTTGGTGAGATCACGGATTGTTATGACTGCGGGCATGCGCAACTTCGCCTTCACGGCCGGGGGAGGTTGGTGACGTGGGGGCACACGGCACGCCCGGCGGGGCTCGTGGCGCAACCGCTAGGCGGACCTAACGGCAGTTATCTCGCATGATCTGGATGCTACAAGGAATCGCCCGCCTCGCTCGACCGATTTTGGCTCCCACCCGTGGCCGGCTCCGGCGATGGCGCGCACCGCGTCGGGGTAGATGTCGAAGTTCCACGCCTCCAGGTAGAAGGTCGCGGGTACGCGGCCGCTCAACATCTCCAGGATGGCGGGAAACTGGTGCACGACGCTGTGATGGCGGCCGACGGGCGATCGCTCGGGCCAGGACGCCCGCAGGGAGCCCGAGGCTGTGAAGGCGGCGCCCAGGTCCAGGCCCTCCTCGGCCATGCCTCCATCGACACGTCAGCCCGGTACTTCCGAGAAGGCTCAGGAATTGCATCTGGTGGCTGAGAAACCGCAGGTCACGAGGTCACGGAGGTGTCGGAATAGCGCGCCGGGCCTTCGGTTAGCAGCCACGTGACCAGGGACCTCTCCAGCGCGAGCCCGTTTGACGCAGGACCCGCCCATCACAAGGGGCCACGGTGAGCGTGAGGTCTTTACAAGCGCAGCGATGAAGGACGGCCATCGTTGTGGTCGGGCTCGGACCCCACCGGAGGGTATTCGGACAGTTCCAATATCCGACTGTGCCATTACGGGCACCACCGAGCAAGCCGCCGTCGTCGACCGCGTCTTCGAGTAGCCAGCCACCAGTATCGGACCGCTGGATGGCGGTAGGGCCGCTGACGTCAGCCCGCTACCGCCACTGACCGATTGGTTGCTGCTCAGGGGCCATGAACGCCAGCACGTCGAAGTCCTCGTCCTCGCCTTCTCCCTCGGCAGCCGCCTCGTCCGTGGGTTTCTGGCCATCGCCGGCCGCGTCGGCCGCCGTGCGGCTGTCATCGTCGAGGCCGACCAGCGCGCAGATGCGCTGCGTGGTCTCGGGATTCAACCGGGAGCAGATCCGCACCGACCAGGTGACCTCCGCGTTGTGCAGGGCCGAGGCCACGATCCGGGAGATCCGCCCGGGCGTCGGCGGTTCGATCCTCTCCTCGCGCAGATGCTTGAGCAGTTCCTCCCGGACCCGCTCTGGTCGTCGCTCGGCGTGCGCGATGTTCTCGGTCAGCCACCCCGCCAGCTTGGTGGCGTCCGCGGTCGTGCAGGTGCGAAAGCCCAGGTGCGTACGGATCTGGCTGCGGTGGTACTCGATCGTGGAGCCGGACCACTCGTAGAAGCCGAGCTCTGAGGCCGGTACCTGCACCTGCTTGGCCACATGCTCGACCACGTCATCCGGCAGTTCCGAGCGGCCGCGCGGGAACCGGCCGTGCTGCGTGTAGAACTTCAGCAAGATAACGAAGCTTATCTTTAGCTTCGATTTCGATCATGGCTGTGACCAGCGGAGATTCGATGTGGACGGTGTCGTCGACGAGCTCATGGAGTTGTCCTGTCAGCAGGGTCCGGTGAGTTTGGAGGAAGCACG
>NZ_JBQQBQ010000082.1:0-34269 GCF_052245915.1 Nonomuraea sp. 10N515B | reverse complement strand
TCTCTCTCCCCCCCCCCCCCCCCCCCCCCGCGACGCTGCCCGCCTCGTGCAACGTGAGATCAGGGGCGGCCTCCAGCGCCTTCTCCTCTCCCCCGGGCGTGTACGTGACGATGAGCCGCAGCGGCCGCCAGGTCGTGTTGAACGTCGAGTGGTAGGCGCCCGCCGGAATGTGCACGGTGTCACCCTCCCTGATCGCGAACTCCTCCCCGTCGTCCACCATCTGCCGCCCCTCCCCCGAGATCACGTAGATGACCTCCTCGGCGTTGGGGTGGTTGTGGCGGGCGTGCCCCTTGCCGGGGTTGACGATGACCTCGCCCAGGGAGCTGCTCGCCCCCGGGATGGCCGACGGGGTGACGAACCACTTGATGGACCCCCAATCGAAGGCCATCGTGGGCACGGCGTCGGGGCTGACGTGCATGACAGACTCCTCAGAAGCTCAGTGACTTGAAGGCTCGGACCTGCTCGGTGATGGCGCGTTCGGTCGGCAGCCGCTCGACGGACGAGGCGCCGAAGAAGCCGACGACGCCCTTGGTGCGCGACAGCACGTAGGCGGCGTCCCCGGGCTCGGCGATCGGCCCGCCGTGGCAGAGCACGAGCACGTCGGGCCGCACGGCGGCGGCCGCGTCCCGCATCGCCTGCACCCGCTCGGCCGCCTCGTCCAGGCTCAGCGCGGTGCCCGCGCCGATGCTGCCCTTGGTGGTCAGCCCCACGTGCGGGACCAGCACGTCGGCGCCGGCCTCGGCCATGGCCCGCGCCTGGTCCTCGTCGAAGACGTAGGGCGCGGTGACGAGGTCGCGCTCGCAGGCCAGCCGGACCATCTCGACCTCCAGGTCGTAGCCCATGCCGGTCTCCTCCAGGTTCTGCCGGAAGAGCCCGTCGTACAGGCCCACCGTCGGGAAGTTCTGCACGCCGGCGAACCCCATGGCCTTGAGCTGGTCGAGGAAGAGCGGCATGACGCGGAATGGGTCGGTCCCGCAGACCCCCGCCAGCACGGGGGTGTCGCGGACGACCGGCAGCACTTCGGAGGCCATCTCGACGACGATCTGGTTGGCGTCGCCGTACGGCAGGAGCCCGGCCAGCGAGCCGCGCCCGGCCATCCGGTAGCGGCCGGAGTTGTAGATGATGATCAGGTCGACGCCGCCGGCCTCGGCGCACTTGGCCGACAGGCCCGTGCCTGCGCCCGCGCCCACGATCGGCCGTCCCGCGGCGACCGTGGCGCGGAGCCTGTCGAGGACGTCCTGCCTGTTCACGAGGCACCTCCGATGATCAGCTCGTGGAGCCGCTCGGCCATGGCGCGGCCGAAGGCGGGGTCGTTGATGTGCAGGTCGAGGTCGTCGACCGCGACGCCGGAGCCGCGCAGGCCCTCTTCAATGGCTTCGAAGCAGGCCGCGTCGGCTTTCGGGTCGGCGAAGGCGGCGCCGGGCGCGTCCAGTGCCGAGACCCCGCGCCGGGGCACGAACAAGGCCGCCGGCCCTTTCGCCTCCCGCAGCTTGGCGGCCACCCGGCGGCCGAGCTCCCGCATCTCCTCGGCGGTGGTGCGCATGAGGGTGACGGTCGGGTTGTGCACGTACAGGAGGCGGTCGGCGAACGCGGCGGGCACGGTGTCGCGGGGGCCGAAGTTGACCATGTCGAGCGCGCCGGGCGCCACCACCTGCGGCACGCCGTGCGCGCCGGCCGCGGTGAGCCGCCCGGGTCCGGCCGACAACACGCCGCCCACGAGGTCGTCGGCCAGTTCGGTGGTGGTCAGGTCGAGCACGCCCGCGAGCATGCCGCCCGCCGCCAGAGTCTCCAGGGCCCGGCCGCCGGAGCCGGTCGCGTGGAAGACCAGCACCTCGTAGCCGAGCTCGCCGAGCCGCTCCCGGGCGGCGTCCACCGCCGGGGTGGTGACCCCGAACATCGACGCACCGATCAACGGCGGCTCCTCAGCGGCCGCGGTCCGCACGGCCTTGGCGAGCTGGTACGCCCTGGCCATGCCGGCCGCCGCGGCGGCTGCGTTGCCGAGGATGGCCCGAGAGACCCGGTTGACGCCCGCGATGTCGACCACGCTGTACATGAGCGTGACGTCCTTGGCCCCGACGTACGGCGACACATCGCCGGAGGCCATCGTGGAGACGATCAGCTTGGGCACGCCGATCGGCAGGTCGCGCACGGCCCGCGCGGCGATGGACGAGCCGCCGCTGCCGCCCAGCGCCAGCACGGCGTCCACACGGCCGTCGGCGTGCAACCCGGCCAGGATCGCGGCCGCGCCCTCACCCATAGCGGTCACGGCGGCGCCCCGGTCGCCCGCCTCCCTGAGCGCCCGCACGTCATGCCCGGCCGCCGCGGCGACCTGCTGGTTGGTGACGTCGACGAGGGCGTCGTGCGCGCCGACGCCGGCGTCGACCACGATCACGTCGCTGCCCTGCTCCACGAGCCGGTTGCGCAGCCACGCGTATTCCTCACCCTTGGTGTCGAGGGTGCCGATCAGTACGACAGACGGCATGTCATGCCACACCTCTCTGCTTCTTGGCCACCCACATGGGGCACGGCGTTGATGTGCCCGGTCGGCTGCGGCTCCACGCCGCCTATATTGACCCAGCATGTCGCCCAGCCGGACCTACGTGCGGTGGAGGACGTCCTCCACCGCCGCCAGCGACAAGGTCTTGTAGCCGACCGAGTCGAACAGCACGGTGATCCGGTCATGCTCGCGGCTCATGACCGTCCCCGGCCCCCACATCGTGTGCGTCACCTTCGCCCGCACGGGGAACGCCCCTTTGCCAGTCCCGGGCACCGGCTCGGACGCCTCACCGCTCGCGCAGGTGTCGCACGCGCCGCACCTGCGGGGGTACGGCTCGCCGAAGTATTCGAGCAGGAACCGGCGGCGGCACCCCCGGGTCTCGGCGTAGCCGCGCATCATGTCGATCCGCGAGTCGTCGACTCGGTGCCGCGCCTCGTCCAGCTCGACCGCCCGCGCGGCGGCCTGCTGCGGCGTCATCCTGCCGGCGGTGTAGCGCAGGTCGCCGGTGTCGGTCACGGAGAGCGCGCCCGCCCGTTCCAGCAGGTTGACGAGCCTGGTGAGGCGTGACGTGCTCACCTTGAGCAGCGCGGCCAGCTCGCCCGCGGGCACCGTACCGGCGTGCTCGCGAGCCAGCGTCGCCACGCGCAGCAGCGCCTCGCGGTCAGCTCGGCCGCCGGCGAAGAACCGGCGCAGGCCCAGGTCCTCCTGCCGGTAGAACAGCACCGCCGAGGCGGGCGCGCCGTCCCGGCCCGCCCGGCCGATCTCCTGGTAGTACGCGTCGGGCGATTCCGGCGGCTCGGCGTGCAGCACGTAGCGCACGTCGGGCCGGTCGATGCCCATACCGAAAGCCGAGGTCGCGACGACGGTGTCCACGTCTCCCCGGGTGAACAGCTCGTGCACGCGGGTGCGTTCGGCGCCCCGCATACCCCCGTGGTACGGCTCGGCCCGGCGTCCCCTCGCGGCCAGCGCCGTGGCGTACTCCTCGCTCTCCTTGCGGGTGGCGACGTACACCAGGCCGAGACCGCCGCGGGAGGCGGCGTGCTCGACCAGCGCCTGGCTCTTGTCCTCCGCTCGGACGAACCGCCGGACCTCCAGCGAGATGTTCGGCCGGTCGAAACCCCTGACGATCTCCACCGGGCCGGCCAGTCCGAGCGAGCCGACGATCTCCTCGCGGACGTTCGGCGCGGCGGTGGCGGTCATCGCCACCACCGGCGGATGTCCGAGACGCTCGATGACCTTCCCGAGCCGCTGATAGTCGGGACGGAAGTCGTGACCCCAGGAGGAGACGCAGTGGGCCTCGTCGATCGCGATCAGCGACGGTCCGGCCTGCGCGAGCCGTTCGACGACGTCGGGCTTGGCGAGCTGTTCCGGAGACAGGAACACGAACGCCGCGTCCCCTGCCGTCACCTTCTCCAGCCCGGCTGCCACGGAGGAGGTCGAGTTCACCGCCACGGCGCCGCCCGCGCCGGCCTTGAGCAGGCCGGTCACCTGGTCACGCTGGAGCGCGATGAGCGGCGATACGACGACCGTCGGTCCCTCGAGCAGCAGCGTGGGAAGTTGGTAAACTGCCGACTTGCCGCCCCCGGTCGGCATGACGAGCAGCACGTCACGCCCGTTGAGCAAGTGCTCCATCGCCTCCTGCTGGCCCGGTCGCAGCTTCTGCCAGCCGAAACGCTGCCGGGCCGTAGCCCGTAACCGCCGCCCCTTCCGCCCGAACCGGCCCTTCAGCCCCATCCACCATCGCATGCCACCCATCCTTCACTAGGTGGGCGGTCCTTACCCGCCCTCGCCGACCACATGCGCTGTGCGCGGTGGTCGCAGGACATCCGCCCGCAAAACGCGACCCCGTCGCCGGGCCACAGGACCCGTGAGGCCTCACGCCTACGCCGCTCACTGCACGACGAAGGGACCTGAGCATGCCGCGACTGCCGCAGCACATCGCCGATGCCGGCTACCGCCCTGGCGAGCCGCTCGTCCTCGGGCTGCAGCACCGCGACGACCCACCCCTCTTCCACGCACAGGGACTCACGGCCACCGGCGGCACCCTCACCGCCACGACCCCCGTCTACGCGGCATCCCTGTCGAAACAGATCACCGCCGCCTGCGCGGCGCTGCTCGTCCAGCAGGGCGCGCTGGACCTGGGATCCGCCGTGTCGGACTGGCTGCCCCAGCTCCCCGCATGGGCCAAGGCCGTCCGGCTCCGGCACCTTCTGCACCACATCGCGGCCCTGCCGCCCGATGCCGAGATCGACGCCCTCATGAACGGCGACCGCACCAGCCACGGCGTCATCCGGGCCCTCACCCGCTTCCCCGCCCTCCAAGGCAGGCCAGGCAGCGAGTACGTCTATTCGAACGCGGGATACGTCTGCCTGGCCGCCGCAGTGGAACGGGCGGCCGATCAGCCCCTGCACGGCTTCGCGCACCACCATCTCTTCGCCCCCCTGGCGATGAACGACACGTGCTACTGGCCCGGTCCCGCCCCCGCACCTCCCGGCGCGGCGCCGCTGGCACGTCGGCATCCGGCACCGCTGTCCTTGGGCGACGGAGGCGTGTGGACCACCGCCAGAGACCTCCTGCGGTGGAGCCAGGCCCTCAACGGCGACGAACTCGGCATCTCCGCCCTCCTGCAAACCCCGGGCCGCCTCGAGGACGGAACGCCGATCGACTACGCCTGGGGAATGGGAGTGCGCACGCACGCTGGGCACCGCGTCTATCGGCACGGTGGCGGCTGGTGGGGGCTGCGAGCCCGGCTGGCCCGGCTGCCCGGGCTGGGCGTGAGCGTCGTGCTCATCGCCATCGCCGACGACACCGAACGCCTGGGAGACCTCCTCAGCGGCCTTCTCGACGAGGTGACGTAGCTCAAGGGAGGAAGCCGCGGCGGCGGGCGGCGATGACGGTTTCCGTGCGGGTGTGGGTGCCCAGTTTGCGCATGGCGTTACGCAGATAGCTCTTGACCGTCTCCGGGCGGATGCCGAGCCGGCCGGCCGTCTCGGCGTTTCCGCAGCCGACCGCGACCAGGGCCAGCACGTCCAGTTCGCGTGGCGACAGCGGGTTCGGCTGGTCGTCGGCAGGGCGGCCGCCGGGGCGGGCCAGCCGGTCGCACACGTCCGCCAGCCGTGCCCGGATCCCGGCGTCTCCGATCTCCTGCGTGATGGCCCTGAGCTGGGCGTGGGCCAGGCGGACGGCCTCCCACTCCCCCGCGGTCGGCGTCTCGCGGGCGGCCCGGGTGATGGCCGCCGTCTCCAGCTCGGCCAGCCGGCGTTCCACCTCGCGGCGCACGGTCAGCTCGAAACCGACCCGGGCGGCGACCTGGGTCATGGCGTCCACCACGCGGTCGCTGATCGACAAGGGCTCGCGGATTCCGCCGTACAGGACGCCGGACACCGTGCCGTGCACCGTGACCGGCACCGCGGCGATCGCCCGCAACCCCTCGACCGTAACCGGTTTGTCGTACTCGTGGCTGATGCGCGGGTCGGCGGCGTAGTCGTCGACGGCGCCGGGGCGGGCCGTGGTGATCACGCGGCCGCCCAGCCCGTTGCCCGCGCTGACGACCAGGCCGCGCAGCGCGCCGGTCAGGGTGCCGCTGAACTCGGTCAGCGTGACGCCGTGCCGCCCGTCCGGCACCAGGCCGCCGAACGCGACGGGCAGCCCCGTCGCCCGGCGCAGCCGTCCGACGGCGGTGTGGAGCGCCTCGGCGGGCACGTGCAGTGCGGCCATGCCACCAGCATGGACGAGCCCGGCTGCGGCCGGCTACCCCCGAACGGGGGTGGTGGCGGGCTCGGTCCCGGGAGATCCTGCGTGCATGGTTGCTGACGCAATGGTCTCGTACGCCTCCGGCGGGTCGGAGATGCCCCTGCTGGGCGAGACGATCGGGGAGAACTTCGAGCGCGCGGTGGCGCGGTTCGGTGACCGCGAGGCGCTGGTGGACGTGGCGGCCGGGCGCCGCTGGACGTACGCCGAGCTGGACGCCGCCGTCAACGAGGTCGCGCTCGGACTCATGGCCAGGGGCGTCGCCAAGGGCGACCGGGTCGGCATCTGGGCGCCCAACTGCGCCGAATGGGTGCTCGTCCAGTACGCCACCGCGAAGATCGGCGCGATCCTGGTCAACGTCAATCCCGCCTACCGCGCCCATGAACTGGCGTACGTCGTCCAGCAGTCCGGCATGCGGCTGCTCATCAGCGCGGTCACGCACAAGACCAGCGACTACCGGGCGATGATCGGCGAGATCGGCTTCGCGGACGCGATCTTCATCGGCGAGGGCGGCTGGGACGAGCTGGTCGAGAGCGGCCGGCGCGGCCACCCGGCGGCGCTGCGGGCGCGGGCGGCGGAGCTGACGTTCGACGACCCGATCAACATCCAGTACACGTCGGGCACCACCGGCTTCCCCAAAGGCGCCACGCTGTCGCACCACAACATCCTCAACAACGGCTACTTCGTCGGCGAGCTGCTCGGCTACACCGAGCGGGACCGGGTGTGCCTGCCGGTGCCGCTCTACCACTGCTTCGGCATGGTCATGGGCAACCTCGGCGCGACCTCGCACGGCTCGTGCATCGTGCTGCCGTCGCCCGGCTTCGACCCGGAGGCGACGTTGCGGGCCGTACAGGAGGAGCGGTGCACGTCCCTGTACGGGGTGCCGACGATGTTCATCGCCGAACTCGCCTTGTCCGGAAATTTCAATCTTTCCACCCTCAGAACCGGCATCATGGCGGGCTCCCCGTGCCCCGTCGAGGTCATGAAGCGCGTGGTCAGCGAGATGAACATGACCGAGGTCGCCATCTGCTACGGCATGACCGAGACCTCACCCGTCTCCACGATGACCCGCGCGGACGACGGCCTGGCCCGCCGCACCGAGACCGTCGGCCGCGTGATGCCGCACATCGAGGTGAAGATCGTGCACCCGGAGACCCGGCTGACCGTACCGCGGGGCGAGCCCGGCGAGCTGTGCACCCGCGGCTACTCGGTCATGCTCGGCTACTGGGGCCAGCCGGAGGCCACGGCCGAGGCCATCGACGCCGCCCGCTGGATGCGTACCGGCGACCTGGCCGCCATGGACGCCGACGGCTACGTCAGCATCGTCGGCCGCATCAAGGACATGGTGATCCGCGGCGGTGAGAACATCTACCCGCGCGAGATCGAGGAGTTCCTGTACGGCCACCCGGCCATCCACGACGTCCAGGTGATCGGCGTGCCGGACGAGAAGTACGGCGAGGAGCTCATGGCCTGGATCGTCATGCGGCCGGGCGCCGAGCCGCTGACGGCCGAGCAGATCAGGGAGTTCTGCGCGGGACGACTGGCCCACTACAAGATCCCCCGCTACGTGCACGTGGTCGACTCCTTCCCGATGACGGTCACCGGGAAGATCCGCAAGGTCGAGATGCGCGAGGAGGCCGCCCGCCTCCTCGGCAGCTGAGCGTCACCCGAAAGATGTACACCGATCTCCTCAACGCGCAGGAAGATCGTCGACCTGGCTCTTCACTAACGTTTCCGGCATGACTTCCGCGCGTAAAACGCTCCTTACCGGCTTGGCCACCTTCGTCGGCGGCCTGGCGCTGTGGTTGTTCGGCCTCGACGAGGAGATCTTCATCTTCACGCCGTCGAAGATCGGCCTGGTCCTGATGGTCCTCGGCGGAGTGGAGACCCTGTGGGGCGTGTACAAGACCGTGCGGAGCGACGCCGAGCCCCGATGACGGCCCCCGCCATGGCAGCCTTGCCTAAGGCATGCATCTGCGGATCTTCTCAATGCGGCAGCCCGCTTTCCACCAATGATGAAAACCATTATCGTTGCGGAGGGTTGGGTGGCTGAGGGGAGACAAGGGTGCGGAGACGAGCCGCGATCGTGGTGCCGGCCATGCTGTTAGGGATGGTCCTGTCGGGGTGTGGCGGCTCGCCCGAGCCCCCGCAGGACGCCGGCCTGCTGACCTTGGCGGCTCCCCGTGACCTGGTCGCGGGACCGCAGGATCCATACTTCACGCACCAGACGCTCCGGGTATGGGAGCCGCTGGTCAACGTGGACGACAGGCTGCGGCCGGTGCCCGCCCTGGCCACCGCGTGGGAGAGCACGGACGGAGGGCGGCGGTGGACGTTCACCCTGCGGGAAGGCGTGCAGTTCAGCGACGGGAGCGCGCTGAACGCCGAGGCGGTGGTGGCCAACGTCCAGCGGTTCCTGCGGATCGCGCCGCGCCAGTCGGCGTTCTTCAGCCTCGACGCCGGGATGGAGGCGGCCTACGGGCAGCTGGAGGAGGTGCGCGCGGACGGCGGGCGGGTGACGTTCGAGCTGCGGCGGCCGGTGGCGGATCTGCCAGGGCGGCTGGCCGGGTTCTACAGCATGATCCAGTCGCCGAAGGCGTTCGCCGCCTCCGGGGACTTCGCCGGGAACCCGGTGGGGACCGGGCCGTACACGCTGACGCGGTGGGCCAAGGGGCAGCAGGCGGAGCTGGCGGCCAACCCGCACTACTACGGGGCTGCGCCGGCGTACAAGAAGATCGTGGTCAAGGTGATCCCGGACGCCAACGCGCGGGTCGCCGCGCTGCGCGCCGGCGAGGTCGACGGGCTGATCGACAAGGGGGCGCTGCTGTCCGGGCAGGTCGCGGCCGTCGCCGCCGACAGCCGGTTCCGGGTCGTCCGCAGTCCGTCCGTCCTGACGCACTACCTCACGTTCAACGGCTCGCGTGAGCCCTTCGCCGACCCGCGGCTCCGGGAGGCGGCGGAGCTGGCCATCGACCGCAGGACGATCGCGGACAAGCTGCTCGCCGGCACGGCCAGGCCGGGCGCCGCGTTCCTGTCGCCGGTCTTCGGCGAGCTGTCCGATCCGACCGTGGCGGCCGCCTACGACCCGGCCAAGGCTCGGGCGCTGGTGGACGCGGCGTGCCGGCCCACCGCGCCGGTCACGATCCTGATCTCGTCCGCCGAGACCGGGCAGTTCCCCTACACCGACATCGCCGAGGTGCTGCGGGCCGCGTTCGAACAGGCGGGGCTGCCGGCGAAGGTGACCGTGGCCGAGGCGACTAAGGCCGTGATGGAGGCCGGCGACTACGACGTCTTCCTTAGCGCGTACAGCGTGCCGAACGGGGACGCCGACTACCTGTTCCGCCGCTTCCTGCGCTCGGACGCGGCCTGGAACGCCGACCGCAAGCTCGGCTACCGCAGCAAGGAGTTCGACACGGTCGTCGACCAGGCCGCGACCGAGACCGACCAGGCCGGGCGGCGGGACCTGTACCGGCGCCTGCAGCGGCTGCTCGCGGCTGACCGGCCGATGATCCCGCTGGCGTACCAGGACAATCCCGTCGTGACGACCACCGAAGTCGGCGGGGTCGTGCAGAATGCGGCGTATGTCATCGATCTCGGCAAGCTGACGCCGTCGGGCTGACGTGCGGTTCCTGCTGCGGCGTGCCACGGAGACGCTGCTCGTGCTGCTGGTGCTGTCGGTGCTGGTCTTCCTCTTGACCTCGCTGGCGCCCGGGGATCCGGCCGAGGAGATCCTGCGCCGCGGCGGGATCCAGCCGACGGCGGCCAGCGTCGCCGCGCTGCGTGCCGAACTAGGCCTCGAGCTGCCTCTCCCGGTCCGGTACGTGCGGTGGTTGTCCGATGTGGTGCGCGGCGACCTCGGACTGTCCTACGTGGACCGGTCCCCGGTGACGGGCGAGGTACTGTCCCGCCTGCCGGCGACGCTGCGGCTGGCGGGCGCGGCGGCGCTCGTCGCGGCCGGGCTGGCCCTGCTCGCCTCGCTCCGGCCGCGAGGGCTGGGCGGCCGGGTCATCACGACGGTGACGGTGGTGATCGCGAGCGTGCCACCGTACATCGTCGGGATCCTGCTGATCAGCGTGTTCGTGGTCGGCCTGCGCGCGCTGCCGACCGGGGGCGACTCCGGGCCGGGCGCCGTGGTGCTGCCCGCGCTGACGCTCGGGCTGGCGGGCGCCGCCACGCTGACCCGGCTGCTGCGCGCCGATCTGGCTCAGGCGCTCGCGTTGCCGTTCGTGCGACTGGCCGCCGCCAAGGGGCTGAGCGCGCGGCGCGCCGTGACGGTGCACGCGCTGCGGGTGGCCGCGCCGAACGCGATCACGGCCGGGGGCGCGGTGCTGGCCGACCTGGTGGCGGGCGCCGTGGTGGTGGAGACGCTGTTCTCGTGGCCCGGGGTGGGGCAGCTGGCGATCTCGGCGATCCGGCAGCGCGACGTGCCGGTGGTGCAGGCGTACGTGCTGGTCATCGGGGCGGCGACGGTCCTGCTCCTGGCGCTGGCGGACCTGTGCCTGGCGGCGGCCGACCCGCGGGTGCGCCGCCCATGAACGGCCCTGACCCCACCCGGCGCCTCAGGAGTGCGTCGCCAGGGACGGGATGCGCGGGGATCGCGATCCTGGCGGCGATCGTGGCGTTCTGCGGCCTCGCGCCGCTCCTGTCCCCCCACGACCCGTACCTGCCCGACCCGGCTCTCGCCCTGCTGCCGCCCAGCCCGCGGCATTGGCTCGGCACCGACCAGCTCGGCCGCGACCTGCTCACCAGGACGGCTGCGGCCGGCGCGGTGTCCTTCGTGACCGCGTTCGCCATCACGGCGATCACCACGGCACTCGGCACCCTGGCCGGCGCCGCGGCGGGACTGGCCGGCGGGTTGCCGGAGAGGCTGCTGCGGCACGCGGCCACGGTGGCGCTGGCGCTGCCCGGCCTCACGCTCGCCCTGGCGCTGGCGGGGGTGCTGCCACCCGGCCCGGGCACGATGGTGGCCGCGCTCGTCCCGTTCGGCTGGGTGAACTGCGGCCTCGTCGCCCACACGGCCACCCGGCGCGTGGCCACGTCGGACTTCGTCCTCGCCGCCCGCGCCCTGGGCGCCTCCCCGTCCTACCTGCTACGCCGCACCATCGGCCCGCACATCGCCGGGCCGGTGCTCACGGTCGCCACCGCCGACCTCGCCCGTACGCTGATCGCGGCCACCTCGCTGAGCTTCCTCGGCCTCGGCCTGCCTCCACCGGTGACCGACTGGGGCGGCATGGTGACCGACGCCGTGCCGCTGCTGATCGCCGCCCCCCGCCTGGCGATCGCCCCAGCCCTCGCCCTGGCGCTCACCGGCGTGGCCATCACTCTCGTGGTCGACGCCCGCCGGCTCACTTAGCGGGCGGGTGGTGGTCAGCCGACGCGGATCGGAAGAGTACGCGGGCCGCGGACCTGGCCCGCCGCCCAGGTCACCGCCGAAGGATCGGCCAGTGCGAAGGCGGGAATGCGCTCCATCCAGACCTCCAGCGCGACCCGCAGCTCCATGCGGGCCAGGTGGGAGCCCACGCAGCGGTGGATGCCCAGGCCGAAGGCGACATGGCGGTTGACCTCGCGGTCGATGACCACCTCGTCCGCCTGCTCGAACTGCGCCGGGTCGCGGTTGGCGGCCGGGAACGACAGCAGCACCCAATCATCGGCCTTCATGTCCACGCCGTTCCAGCTCATGTCCTCCTTGACCAGCCGCGCCATCGTCACCGGCGCGTACACCCGCAGCAGCTCCTCCATCGCCGTCGGCAGCAGCCTGGGCTCGGCGACCAGGCGCTCCCGGTCGGCAGGGGTCTTGGCCAGGTGCCACAACGATGCCCCGATCGCACTCCAGGTCGTGTCGATGCCGGCGATGAGCAGCAGCGCCATCGTGCCGGCCACGTGGTCGGGGGCGAGCTTCCTGCCGTACAGCTCAGCGTTGATCAAGTAGGTCGTCAGGTCGTCGCGCGGATGGTCCACATGGTCGCGGATCTGGGCCAGAAGGTAGTCGAACAGCTGCCCCATCCGCGCGATGCGCTCCTCGGGCGGCAGGTTGACGCCTTCGAGGGCGTTCTCGATGAACTCGCGGAAGCGCGGCCCGTCCTCGGGCGGGAAGCCCAGCATGTCGGAGATGACCCGCATCGGGATGTGCTGGGCGTAGTCGGCGGCGGCGTCGACCACCTCCTGACCCTCCAGCGCGTCGATGAGCTCGTGGCAGAACGCGCGGGTCGCCGCCTCCCGCCGGGCGACCGCGCTCTTGGTGAACGCCGGCAGCAGCAGCTTGCGCGCGTCATGGTGGAACGGCGGGTCGGACGAGATCGGCGGCGTGCCGCCGACCGGCGCCAGCTCACGCGGCGGCCGGAAGTTGCTCATGATGATCGACCGCGAGGAGAAGCGCTCGGTGTCGTACGCGATGGCCGCGACGTCCTCGTAGCGCGTGGGCAGCCAGCCGCCGCCGAACCGCCCCGTGTGCGCGATCGGGCAGCGCTGCCGCAGGTCGTCCTGGATGGGGTACGGATCGACCGCCCACTCGGGCTCGAGGTGCGAGAAGTCCGTCGCCCAGTCCGCGACCGGGCCGGTGACGATCTCATTGCGCGTGCCGAAGGGCTGGTCTCCGCGCGCCTCCCGGAAATCCTGGGCGAAGCGGTCGTCGATGGCCATGCCACACCTCCTAGAGGATCTCGATCGCTCGTTCCGGACAGTTGGCCACGGCCAGGCGTGCCGCCTGGGCCTCTTCCTGCGGTACGACGCCGTCGCCGAGCACCTGCCCGTAACCCTCCTCGTCCTCGCCGAACAGGCCGGGGGCGAGGTCGTAGCAGCGGCCGTGTCCCTGGCAACGCTCGGAGTCGATCTTCACTTTCACTGTGACGCTCCCCTCTGTGCTGAGGTGCCGGCGGGGGCGAAGGCCCTGACGACCCGGGTGAGCAACGCGCTCCACTCCCGGTCGTCGACCGCGTGCAGGTCGGGTGTGACGAGCGCGCTGCCCATTGCCAGCAGCAGGCAGAAGTGGACCAGCGCGTCCGCCGACAGCGCGGGGTCGAGCTCGCCGTCGTTCTGCGCGACGCGCATGAGCCCGGACAGCCAGTCGGCGCGCTCGCCCATGTAGTCGCGCATCGGCCGGGCGACGTCCTCGTCACGGCGGGCCGCGACGAGCGCCTCGACGATGAGATAGCCGCAGGCCTCGCGGCGGCGGGGCAACCATCGGCCGACGACGAGGAGCACGTCGGTGACGGGCCGGTCCGGGTCGGCGGCGAACAGGTCGGCGAGCAGCCGCGGCCCGTGGGCGCGCAACGCCGCCACGATCAGGTCGGCCTTCGAGCCGAAGTGCGCGTACAGCGCGCCGTTGCTCACCCCCGCGGCCGCGGCGATGTCGGCCACGCGCGTGCCGTCGTAACCACGCTCGGCGAACACCTCGGCGGCCGCCCGCAACAGCCGCTCGCGGGTCTCAGCGGCGGTAACGCCTGCGATCCGCCCCATACGCGAATTAAACGACCGTTCATTTGATGCGTCAAGAGCCATCGAAAGCACGTACGTGTGTGTCTGGGCCCATCGAACTTGAGAGTTTGGCGTGGATCTTGAGAGTCGACTTGATAGCGAGAACTCGAAGGTGAGAGTTGGCCGCACCCCTCCGCGCCTGGCGTTGGTGGTTGAGCCGCAGCCGGACAGTCGTTCGCCTCATGGGTTGATCGGATGGCGGAGCGGAACGGATGCCCGCCTAGGAGTCACATGCTGACGAGCCGGTCACCGGCACTCCGATTGCCGCGACTTTGACGTCCACCCGAAGGCGCATTCCATCGGCCATGCGACGTAGGTCATATCCAAGCCCTTCGTTGCGTATTAAGAGATGTGTTGTACATCACACAACTGCGGCGTAAGGTCGCATGCAACACGGGCCCGTTGCCCGCTTCCGAAGGGACATTCGCCGTGACAACGCCCCCCAAGATTCCGCAGGAGCCGCAAACAACGTCTCAAGCAGCCGCTGCGACAGAGACTGACATCGCGGAGGTGCCATCGCCCCCGCCCCCACGCGTGGGCAAGCTGATCCCGGCTCCCCGCGTCTTCTTCCCGGCTGCCGGCCTGCTGGTCCTCTTCGTCGTCGTCACCGCACTGTTCCCCGTGCAGATGGGGGAGTGGATCGGCACCGCGAACAGAACGGTCGTCCAGGATCTCGCGTGGTGGTACATCGCCATCGTCGCCGCTTTCGTCTTCTTCTCCGTCTGGATCGCCGCCTCGCACATGGGCAACATCGTGCTCGGCAAGGACGGCGACGGCCCGGAGTTCTCGCTCGGCTCCTGGTTCGCGATGCTCTTCGCCGCGGGCATGGGCATCGGCCTGGTCTTCTGGGGTGTAGCCGAGCCGCTCAACCACTACGCTGCCACTCCGCCCGGCCTGGACGGCGACACCTCTGCGGAGAAGGCCAGGACGGCGATGGACGTCACCTTCCTGCACTGGGGCCTGCACGCCTGGGCGATCTACGTGGTTGTCGGCCTCGCCGTCGCCTACTCGGTGCACCGCCGGGGCAATCCGATCTCCCTGCGATGGGCTCTGCAGCCACTGCTCGGTGACCGCGTGCGCGGCTTCTGGGGCGACGTGATCGACGTCATCGCCGTACTCGGGACCCTCTTCGGTGTCGCCACTTCGCTCGGCCTCGGTGTCTCTCAGATCGGCGCCGGCCTCGGTTACCTCGGAGTCGTCGACGGGCCCAGCACCTGGCTGCTCGTCGGCCTCATCATCGTGATCACCGCGATCGCGACGGTCTCTGTGGTCACCGGCATTGACAAGGGCATCAAGTGGCTGTCGAACATCAACATGGCGATGGCCGTGGCCATGGTGATCGCGATCCTTGTGGTCGGGCCGACGGTGTTCATCCTGAGCGACTTCGTCACCCAGATCGGCTCCTACGTCCAGAACTTCTTCCGGCTCTCCTTCAACGGCATGCCGTTCGAGGAGGAGGGCAAGCAGTGGCTGGGCGGGTGGACCACGTTTTACTGGGGGTGGTGGATGAGCTGGGCGCCGTTCGTCGGTGTCTTCATCGCCCGCATCTCCAAGGGCCGCACGGTCCGCGAGTTCATCGTTGGCGTACTCCTCGTGCCCACCATCGTCACCTTCATCTGGTTCTCCGTGATGGGCGGCACCGCTCTCTACCAGGAGCTCTTCCAGGGCGGCGGCCTGGTCGGCCAGGACGGTACTGTCAACAGCAGCACCGCGCTCTTCCAGTTGATCGAAACCGTCGCGCCGTCGATCTCGACGCTGCTGAGCATCGTCGCGATCGCCCTGATCGTGATCTTCTTCGTCACCAGCTCAGACTCTGGCTCGTTCGTGGTCGACATGCTTTCCTCCGGAGGCAACCTCAACCCGCCGGTCTGGAGCCGTACACTCTGGGCCACCCTGGGGGGTGCCGTCGCGGCGGTGCTGCTGCTCGCCGGCGCCGCAGCCGGTGGCGACGCCAATCCGCTCTCCGCGCTGCAGACCATGGCGATCCTGCTGGCGCTGCCGTTCAGCATCGTGATGGTGCTGATGTGCGTCGCCACGGCGAAGGGGCTCGTCTCGGAGAACCGCTTCCGCCAGCGAAAGCAGCGGCAGTGGCTCGCCGAGCAGGTCGCGGCGGAGATGGAGAACTACAAGAAGTGACCAAACGCCTGCGTGCCTGATGTAGCGTGCCCGGGAGCGGCCGATCCCGGGCACGAGCGGTCAGCGGCCTTAATCAGACGCGGTCGGCAGTGGCGGTGGCACCGGTGGCGCGGGAGTGCGGCCGGTGCCATCGCCCGGATCACGGCCGAGCAGGCATTCGTCCCGTCAGTGCGCGCTCGATGGCCTCGATGATCCGCGGCCGCCGCTCGGCGGAGCTGATGATCGCGTCCATCGAGCCGACCTCGGCCGCGCGCTGGATGCTGTGCACCCGGTCGAACTCGACGACGGCCTCGGCGAGCTGGGCGTGCAGCGCCGCCCGCTCGGCGCCGCTGGCCGCCGAAACGTGTGCCTGCAGTTCGGTCACCCGCGGGTCGGTCGCGGTGCGGTTGTTCCTCTCACCGGAGAACACGACGGCAGCCGCCGGAGCACCACCGAGCACCGAGGCGAACGAGCCCTCCAGCGAGCACGGTCATGTTCGGGTTGAGCCTTGGAGAACACCACGAACGCCCCACCGTGATATCTGGAGATCACGCAGAACACGATCGGCCCGTCGAAGTTGACGATCGCCCGGCCGATCTCCGCGCCGTACTCCAGCTGGAGCTTGCGCATCGACTCGGGCGCACCGTCGAACCCAGACAGGCTCGCCAGCACCACCAGCGGCCGGTTGCCGGACGCCGCGTAGATCGGGCGCGGTCTTCTTCGACGACCGCGGGGACAGCGTGCCCGCGGTGTACGTGTCTGGCCCGTCGGTGGGCGGAAAGCCGCACTGCGGCACCGACCGCGCCTCAATCTCAATCAGGCAGACCGACCAACCGCCGATGCGGACCGGGTTCCGATCGTACTATCACGTTGAATGACGTTCGGTCGCTCCACTTAGACAGCCATCTAATTGATAGTGCGCAGGTGTGAGCCGGACTCCGCTATCAACTTCGGTGTCTCCAGACAGTCGGCAGTGGATGTGTCTCATCGGAGTTCCCCGCGTTCACCTGATAGATGGGCGGGACAGTACGGCGCCGGCCGGGTTTGCTAAGCCAGCAGTTGCGTGATCAGGGCGCCGGCGAGCCAGTCTTCGTAGCGGTCGGCGGCCCATCCGCCTTCGATGACGAGCGTGCGGTAGACCTCGGGCAGAACGAGGGCCAGGTAGATGGTGACGCCTTCGTCGACGCTCAAGCTCGGCCTGAGTTGGGGTGCGATGGCTTCGATGTGGCGGCGGAAGGCGCGTTCGCGATTGGCCGCGATGGTCTGGATGTCACGGGCGATGTCTGGGTCGGTGCGGGCGGCTTCCTGGTAGATGTCAATGACGTCGTACATCTGCTCGAACTGGCGGCGTTGGATGTTCGCGGCCGTACGCAGGCCGTCGCGCGGGTCCGGCTGCGCGAGGGCCTGTTCGTGGGCGCGGTCGATGTCCAGGGTGCCGGCGACGTCCCAGGCGATGGCCTTCAGTATGGCGGCTTTACCGCCGAACGCGGAGTAGATCGTCGGCGCCGGGATGTCCGCGGCTTCCGCGATGGAGGCGATGGTGGTGCCGACATAGCCCTGCGCGGCGAACAGGGCGCGAGCGGCCGAGGCGATCTGGGCTTTGGTCGCCATCGCCTGACGCTGCCGGTGGGTCGGCCCTTCCCTCTTGACAACCACCGTTGGAGAGTATCACTCTTCAAATCATAGTCTCGCTATGACGAAAAGAGTATCGCCATGACGTCAGAAGTGATCGAGACACCCGTTCTGATCGTGGGCGGCGGCCCAGCGGGGCTGACCGCATCTGTGCTGCTGTCCCGGCACGGCGTCGACTCCCTGCTGATCGACAAACGCCTCGACGGGTCGCCGCTGCCGCGGGCCCGCGGCATGCACTCGCGGGCCCTGGAGATCCTGCGGGTCTGCGGTGTCGAACCGGACCTGCGGGCAGTTGAGCTGCCGATCACGCCAGGCGCGCAGTGGCGAGCCGATCTGACCAGTACACCCCTGCGCGAGGACGTGCCGTCGGCCGGTCACACCACCGTGAGCCCTTGCGAGGGGCTGGCCGTTTCCCAGGACGTGTTCGAGGCGGTCCTGCGCAACCACGCCCACGGCTTCACGTGCGCGCAGTTGCGCCTGGGCGTACTGCTGGAGTCTTTCCGGACAGTCGGCGATGGTGTGCAGGCCACGGTGGTCGAGCAGGCTTCGGACCGCCGCTTCGAGGTGCGAGCGCGATGGATGATCGCTGCCGACGGTGCCCGCAGCGGCGTACGCGCGCAACTGCGCATCGCCATGAACGGCCCGGACGACCTCGGCCAGCAGACGATGATCGCGTTCCGGGCCGACCTTAGCGCACTGACTGGTCCTCGGCCGCGCGGGATCTACTTCCTCACCGCCACCGGCGCCGCGCTGATCTGGACCCACACCGACGACCGCTGGGTGATCAGCCAGCCCGGCCTGGTAGCCGCCGACCCCGCCACGGTTGTCCGCCGCGTCCTCGGTCTTGGCGACCTACCGCTGGATGTGCTGGCCACCAGCCCATGGACGGCAGCCGCGCAGTCCGCCGCCCGGTACGCGCAGGGGCCGGTGTTCCTGGCCGGCGACGCCGCCCACCGCTTCCCGCCTGCTGGCGCCACCGGGGTCAGCGCGGCGATACACGACGTGCACAACCTTGCCTGGAAGATCGCCGCCGTCGTCCACAGGTATGGCGGCGAGAAGCTGCTGGACAGTTACGCCACCGAACGCGAACCAGTCGGCCGGCGCAACGCCGACGAGACCGGCGCTGCCTGGACGCGGATCTTCAGCGGCAACGGGGCGCCCTTCAGTGGGCGGAGCCTGGCCCAGATCGACATGGGCTACCAGTACACGTCACCGGTCATCGTCGGCGACGGCAGCCCCAACACCGACCCGCCTGGCGCCGATTACCAGCAGACCGCGACGCCCGGCTGCCGAGCCCCGCACCTGTGGCTGGCCGACGGGACCTCCACCATCGACCTGTTCGACCAACGCTTTGTCCTGCTGACCGCCCCACCCGGCCACGCCTGGCGCCACGCCGCCGCCCTCTGCACCGGGGTTCCCGTCGACAGCCACATCATGACCGAACCGCAATGGCCCGACCTTTACGGCGTCGCACCCGACGGCGCGGTCCTCGTCCGCCCCGACGGGCATGTCGCCTGGCGCAGCCCCACCACATCCACCGATCCCGTAGCCGACATCCGGACCGCCCTGACCACCAGCACCGGACGCAGGCGCGTGCCCTCCTCGACATGACGCACCTGACCAGGGCGGCATCCGCAGGGCCGGTTGGGATCAGATCGCCCACTGGATACCCGACGTTCCCTTCGCGCACTGCCACGGAGCGGGAGCCGCCAGTTCACAGTGATGCGCCCGCGCACATCACCAGGTGCTGGCCGGTAACCGCGCCTCCTTCCGGTCCGAGGAGGAAGGCCGTCAGTCCCGCGACCTCCTCGGGTCTGATGAACCGGCCCAGCGGCGGAACCCGTGGCGGAGTGGCGGCACGTCCGGGATCCCGCAGCATGGGGGTGTCGGTCGGGCCGGGGGCGACCACATTGACGGTGATGCCACGCGGGGCCAGTTCCATGGCCCAGGAACGGGACAAGCCCACGAGCGCGGCCTTGGTCGCCGCGTACTGGCTCTTGCCCGCCGCGCCCGCCATCGTGCGGCTTCCGATCAGCACAACGCGGCCACCCGGGCTGATCGCGCCGGCGAGGACGTTCACCAGAACGGTCGCGGCCTCGACGTGGACCCGCCACATGAGGGCGCCGTCCTGGGCCGAGAGGCGTCCGAGCGGCGCGGAGCGTTGCACGCCCGCCGAGTGAACGATGGCGTCGACGGTGCCCACCGCGGCCGATGCGTCGGCCAGCTGGTCGAGGTCGGTCAGGTCTGCCTGGAGCCACGAGTAGGCCGGGGTGTCCTGGCGGTGCTCCGGAGGGCGGGTACGGCTCATCCCGGTGATTCTCCAGCCCTCGCGGAGCAGGCGTGTGGCGACGGCCCGGCCGATGCCGGAGCTGGCCCCGGTCACCACCGCGTGCTGCGGCTCGTCCGAGGTCTGTCCGGTGTGGCGGTCTGGCGCGGCGTCCATCGGCACGTCAGATGCCGTCGGCGCGGGCGGCCCACTCGGGTCGCACTCGGACGTACTTGATGACGCGGCGGTGGTAGGTGAAGACGATGTGCAGGTCACCGTCGGCGGTTTCCTGGATGGACGGGTAGGAGAACTCTCGGTTGAGGCCATCGCGGGAGTTGTTGGTCAGGCAGTAGCCATCGCCTACCTCCAGATCGCGGCGGATCGGCCACGTGCGCCCTCCGTCGCCGGACAGCGCGAGGGTCATGGGCGCACGCGGGGCGCCCCAGAACGCGGTCCGCTCATCGCTCCCGGCGGGTGCCGGCTCGTCACCGGACCGACTCGCCGGGGTCGCGGCCAGGCCGTCATCGTCGATCTCGTCGTACAGGGACACCCGGCGCTCGGTGGCGTCGGCCGCGCTGCTGGCGTTGAACACCAGCGCCAGCCGGCCGTCACGCAGTGTGACGTACTGGATGGAGGAATTGTTGTTAGGCAGCTCGGTGGCAGCGGGAACGCTCCAGGTCATGCCCTCGTCTTCCGACCGGCTCGCGTAGATCGAATCCGCCCAGCGGCTGCGGAACAGGGCGAGCAGCGTGCCGTCGGCCAGCAGGTGGACGTTCATGTGGACGCAACCGACGCTGTCCGGGACAGGCTGTTCGCGCCAGGTTCGTCCCTCGTCGTCGGAGACCATGAGAGAGCTGGTGTCGCGGTCGCCGACCCAGCGCTTCCCCGATGTGGTGACGCAGTTGAAGACGGGCAGCAGCCATCGGCCGGACGGCAGCACGAGCACGGGCTGCCGGACGAAGACGCCGCCGCGGCTCGTGGCGGGGAGGAGGGTGTGCACGGGTCCCCACGTGTGACCGTCATCGTGCGAGATGCGGCAACGGACTTCGGCGGTGTCCTGGTTGCCTGCGTGCTGGGCGGTGTACAGCAGCCACAGCTCTCCGGCGGGAGTGGGGAACAGGACCGGGTTCTGCTCGGAACGCGTCGGGTCGTCGGACAGCCGCGTCGGCGTGGACCAGGTGTCCGCCCCCTTCTGCAGCCGGGAGAACCAGATGGAGATGTCCGAGACGCCTTCCTGCGTGCCGCCGAACCACACGCAGCCGAGAGCGCCGTCGCGTAGCGACACGATGTTGGCCGCGTGATTCTGCACGGCAGGCGCGATCAGATACGCCTCATGGCGGTCCGGATCGTCGTCGCGAACGCGGATCATGCCGTCCATGGGCAGGTGGTCGGGAACGACGGGCTGGCTCACTGTTCTCCTCGGCGAGACTGGGCTCGGGCGTCGGTCAGGTGGGACTTCGCGGCCTGTTCGAGGTGGACGAGGTCTGAGGCGATGGTGGCGAAGGTGTATCCCTCGGCCAGGCGCTTGGCGGCGGTCCCGCCGTCAGGGGTGTGTATGCCGGCGGCGACGCCGGCGGACCTGGCGGCTTCGCGCACCGTGACCAGCGCGTCCTCGAACGGGGAAGCGATCGCGGGGTCGCCGGGGAAGGCGCCGCCCAGAGCCAGGCACAGATCGGACGGGCCGACGTAGACGCCGTCCAGGCCGGGGGTCGCGCAGATCGCCTCGATGTTCGCCAGCCCCTGTGCCGTCTCGATCATGACGAGGACCAGCACTGTGGCGTCGCTGTCCGCGGGGCGCGGCCCGATGCGGAGCGCCGAGCGCATCGGACCGTACGAGCGGCGCCCCTTCGGCGGATAGCGGGTCGCGGAGACGGCCGCCGCGGCGTCATCGGCGGTGTCGATGAGAGGCACGATGACACCCGCGGCGCCCGCATCCAGGGCACGGCCGATGCGGGCGGGGTCGTTCGCCTCGACCCTGACCAGGCCCGCGGACACGCCGCCCGCGTCGATCGACATCAGGCCGCTCAGCAGCCCCGAGTAGCCCAGCAGCCCGTGCTGGGCGTCCAGGCACACGTAGTCGTAGCCGAGGCGTGCGATGCGTTCGGTGGACACCGGCGAATCCAGGACGGACCAGTAGCCCAGTGCGGGCTCCCGGGCACGGATCCTGGCGGTGAAGTCGGTGATGCTCACTGCTGGTCTTCTCCTCGGCGGTCGGCTCTCATCGGTTGTAGGCGGGCATGGGGCCGCGCAGCGCCGCCCCCACGCGGTCACAGGCTGCGACGACATCCTCGGGAAGCGGCCCGGCCGCGGCGGTCGCGATGTTCGCGCGCAGGTGTTCGGCCTTGGAACCGCCGAGCAGGACGGCCCCCACGCCGTCGCGATGGAGCAGCCACCGCAGAGACAGCTCGATGAGGGAGATGCCCGACTGCGCGGCGATCTCGCCGAGGGCGGTGACGGCCTCGAACAGCGCCGGACTCCAGTACCGCTGCCGGTACAGGGGAGCGAGTTTGGAGTCGCCGAAGCGGCCGGCGGCGGGGTCCTGCTCGAAGGTGTGACGCCCGGTGAGCAAGCCCCCGCCGAGCGGGTTGTAGACCATGGTCGTCAGGCCGGTGCTCCGCGCGAACTCCAGGTATTCCTCCTCTACCCTGCGGGACAGGAGGTTGTACAGCTGTTGGGCGACGACAGGCCGTGGCGCGCCGACGGCGTCGGCAGCGTGGTTGATCTCCGAGATCTGCCAGGCAGCGTAGTTGGAGACGCCGAGCGCGCTGATCTTGCCCTCGGCGACGAACTCGGCGATCGCGCCGAGCGTCTCGGCCGGCGACGTGCGGCGGTCGGGCTGGTGCAGATAGAACAGGTCGACGTGGTCGACCTGCAGGCGGCGCAGGCTGCCTTCGAGGCTCGCTCGCAATCCTCTGGCGGACAACGGCGGATGATCACCGGCGTCCAGATAGGGCATGCCGGCCTTGGTGGCGAGGACGACCCGGTCGCGCCGGGTGGCGAGCAGCGGTGCCAGGATGGACTCGGCCGCGCCGCCCGCGTAGGCGTTGGCGGTGTCCACACCGGTGATGCCGGAGTCGAGCGCCACGTCCAGCATGCGCGCGGACTCTTTCGCGTCGGCCGTGTCGCCGAACGTCATGGTTCCCAGCACCAGCCGGGACAGCCCGATGTGCGCCCCGGACGGTGTCGCCGCCGGTAGGGAGATCGCCGGTACGTAAGTTGTCATCGGTCGGTTCCTCGCTGAACGGGTGCTCCGGGGGACTGCGTAGTGGACGGGGCCCGCACCAGGTGGCGCGGCTTGCGCCCGTCCATCGTGGCCGGATCCAGCGCGGCCCTGCGGAGTGCGCGCGTGTAGGGGTGGGCGGGGGCGGCCAGCACCGTCCGGGTCGGGCCGGACTCGACCAGGCGCCCTTTGCTCATGACGACGATGTCCTCGCTGATCTCCCTGACCACACCGAGGTTGTGGGAGATCACGACATAGGTGAGGCCGGTCTCGGCCTGGATCTTCACGAGCAGGGCCAGGACCTGCGCCTGCACGGACACGTCCAGTGCGCTCGTCGCCTCGTCGCAGACCAGGAGGTCGGGCTTGGAGGCGAGGGCTCTGGCGATGCCGATGCGCTGACGCTGGCCGCCGGAGAACTCCGGCGGGCGACGCTCCAGGGCCGTGGCGGGCAGGCCGACCTGGTCGATGAGCCTGGCCGCCTCCTTGGCCCGGGCGCGTCTGTCGCGCATTCCGCGCACCCGCAGCGGTTCCGCGACGATCTCCTCCGCCGATAGGTGCGGGTCGAGCGATCCGTACGGGTCCTGGAAGATCATCTGTACCCGGGTGCGCATCGGGCGCAGCTGTTTCTCCCTCAGCTGGGCGATGTCGGTGCCGCCCACCACGATGCGGCCTGCGGTGGGCTTGACCAGCCGTACGATCGACCGGGCGATCGTGGACTTGCCGCAGCCTGACTCCCCCACGATGGCCAGGGTGCCGCCCCGCCGCACGGAGAAGCTGACGTTGTCGACCGCGCGGAACACGCCCTGGGCGACGGGATAGTCCACGACGAGGCCGTCGACCTCGAGGAACGCGTCGGTCATCGGGGTTCTCCCACGGCGTCGTCGAGGGGCGCTTCCAGGGACTCGCCGTCTTCGTCCCAGGGGCCCAGCCGTGGGACCGCTGTCAGCAACTTCCTGGTGTACGGGTCGCGGGGTGCGTCGATGATCTGCTCGGCCTCGCCCGACTCGACGAATCGCCCGTCCTTCATGACATGGATGCGGTCCGAGACGAGCCGGGCCACGCCGATGTCGTGAGTAATCATGAGGATGCCGATGCCGGTGTTCTCCTGTACTTCGAGCAGCAGGTCGAGGATGCCTGCCTGGACGGTGACGTCCAGGGCGGAGGTCGGTTCGTCGGCGACGAGCAGCCCGGGCGATCCGGCGAGCGCGACCGCGATGAGCACACGCTGCAGCATGCCTCCTGACAGCTGATGCGGATACCTGCGTAGCTGGGACTCCGGATCCGATATGTGCATCCGGGCCAGCAGGTCGACGGACCGCGAGACGGTTTCCGACCGGGACAGGCCGCGATGGCGCAGCCGCACGGCTTCGCGGAGTTGCTGCCCGATGGTGTGGACGGGGCTGAGCGCCGTCATGGGATCCTGCGGGATGAGCGAGACGGTACGCCCGCGCACCTTGCGTACCGCGCCGGGGTCGGCGATGACGTCGACTCCCTGAAAGCGGGCCTTGCCAGAGAGGACCGCCAGCTCCGGGGGGAGCAGCCGCAGGATGCCCATGGCCGTGGTGGACTTGCCCGATCCCGATTCGCCGATGATCGTCACGGTTTCGCCCTGGCGGATGAGGAAGCTGACACCGTCGACGGCGCGGACGATGCCGGCTTCGGTCATCAGCTCGATCTGCAGGTCCTCGACCTCCAGCAGGGGAGGATCGGCCCCATCGAACTCGGCTGTCATGCCCGGCTCACCTTTCCTTCCGCCTGCGGACTCGGTCCCGCAGCCCGTCTCCGAGCAGGTTGACACCGACGACAAGCAGCACGATGACCAGTCCGGGCAGCGTGACCAGCCACCACGACGTCGTGATGTAGTCCTGGCCGTCGGAGATGATGCGGCCCCAGGTGGCGAACGGGCGCTGCGGGCCGGCGCCCAAGTAGCTCAGCGCGCTCTCCAGCAGCACGGCCTGGGCCAGCAACAGCAGGATCACCAGCGTGGCCTGCCTGACGACGTTGGGCAGCACGTGCCGGAGCAGGATGGTGATGCGATGCAGGCCGAGCACCCGGGCCGCGGCCACGTACGGTTTCTCCCGCTCGACGAGCACCAGAGAACGGGTCAGGCGGGCCACTTCCGGCCACTGCGCGATCGCGATCACGAAGGTGATGACCGGAATGGACGGGCCGAAGAGCGCGACGATGAGCAGCAGCATCAACAGCAGAGGCAGCGACAGCTGCGCTTCCAGCAGGCGCGAGACCATGGCATCGACCCAGCCACCGAAGAATCCGGCCGCGGCGCCGGCGATGAGACCGATGATGCCGGACACGACGATGGCCAGCACGCCGACGGTGAGCGAGACCTGGCCGCCGTGCAGGACCCGGGAGAGAAGATCTCTGCCGAGCTGGTCGGTTCCGAACAGGTGCCCGTCGGCCAGCGGTGGCAGGCGACGCAGGCCGAGACTCTGCTCGTCCGGCCCGGGGATGGGAAGGATGTTGGCCAGGGCGACAGGCGCGACGACGAGGGCCACGCACACCGAACCGACCCAAGTCTTCAGCCGCGCGCTCTTGCGGCGGCGGACCGCCGCGGACCGGGCGAGATCCTTGGCGGAGACCGCGCTGGGCCGCGCAGGGGGCTCCGCGGTGCCCCGGCTGCCGAAGCCGTCGGCGGGGCCGGCCGCGGTGCCGATGCGCGGGGCGGTCATGAGGCCACCGCCTTCCCGAGTCGTACCCGCGGGTCTAGCAGCGGGTAGGTGAGATCGATGAGGAGCTGGACGGCCACGGTAAGGATGGCCGTGACCAGGACGGTGGCCTGGATCAGCGGGTAGTCCCTGGTTTCCAGCGCGCGCACGACGAGCGATCCGACACCCGGCCAGGCGAAGACGACTTCGACCACCACCACGCCGTTGAGCATGGCGGCGAAGCGGGTGCCGAGCGCGGTCACCACCGGGATGGCCGAGTTGCCCATGGCGTAGCGCCAGGTCAGGCCGCGTTCGGAGACGCCACGGGAGCGGGCGATCGTCAGGTACGGAGCCGCGAAGCCGGCCCCCATCTCCCGGCGTACCATCCGGGAGATCAGCGCGATCTGCAGGATGCCGACGGTCACGGTCGGCAGCGCCAGGCCGGCCCAACTGGTGAAGCCGGATGCCGGGAGGACGGGGACGAGCACGGCGAAGATGGTCAGCAGCATGATGCCGCTCCAGAACTCCGGCATGGACTGGCCGGCGATCATGGCCACGTTGGCCCCCAGCTCGCGGCCGGTGTCGGCGTGCCGCGCCATCCAGACGCCGACCGGGATGGCCACGACCGCGGCGAACAGGATGGCGGACACGGCGAGCATGACGGTGTACGGCATCCGGCTGAGGACGACGTCCAGGGCGGGGGCCTGGAAGGAGAAGGACGTGCCCAGGTCGCCGCCGAACAGGTCACGCACGAAAATTCCGTACTGCTGTATGAGCGGTTTGTCCAGGCCGAACTGGACCCGGATGCGTTCGAGCTCGGCAGTGGTGGCCAGGGGACTGGCGTAGGCGGCCGCCGGATCCCCCGGTGCCAGCCGCACGAGGACGAACACCGCGGAGACGGTCAGGAAGATCGCCAGGATGCTCTGCCCGACACGCTGGGCGACGTAGCGGATCACGACTCATCCACTCAGTCGGACGGATGCGAGGTCGTAGGAGTTGGTGGGACTGAGCAGGACGTTCTGCATGCGCTTGCGCCGGGCGATGACGGTCTTGGGGACGAAGGCCCACATGCAGGGCCAGGTGTTCCAGATCTCCTTCTGGGCGGTGGCGAGGAGGCGCTCCCTGGCCGTGTTGTCGGTTTCCTGTGAGGCCTTCTGCAGCAAGGTCGTGATCTTGGGGATCACGTAGCCATGGTAGGTGTCCCGGGTGGCCTCCTTTTCCGCCGTGCCGGCGAACATGCCCTGCAGCGGAGTCAGCGCCAGCCCGGTCGGGCCGGGATAGCCGTTGCCGAGGACGTCCCAGTCGCCGGCCCGGCCCTGCCGCCACTTGGAGATGTCGCCGCCCGGCTGGAACTGCTGGAGTTCGGCCTGGACACCGACCGCCTTGAGCATCTCCACCACTGCCTCCATGACACTGGTGTCGTTGGCGAACTCTCCGGTCTCCCAGATCATCTTGATTTTGAGATCTTTCACTCCGGCGGCGTCGAGCATCTGCCGGGCCTTCTGCGGGTCGTAGACGTACTCGCCCGTTTGAACCGCCCCGGTCAGGGTGTCCGCCACCACGCCTCGGGCCTGGGTCACCGAATCGGCGAAGACGTCCTTGATCAGGGCGGGACCGTTGATGGCGTAGCTGAGCGCCTCGCGCACGCGCACGTCGGCGAGCGGGTGCCCGGAGGGCTTGCGGAAGTTGTAGAAGAGCTGGCTGATCCGCGTGCTCGGCACCTGCTGTATCTCCACGTCGCTCAGGCCGGAGAGCTGGCTGATCGCATCGGGGGAGATCGAGTCGATCAGATCGACCTCGCCGCTGCGCAGGGCGACGACGCGGTTGGCCTCCTCCGGGAGGAACCTGACCTGTACGGTCTTGATCACGGGCGCGGGACCCCAGTATTTGCCGTTGACCTGCAGCGTGTACTCACCGGTGCCCCGGTTCGCGGAGGTGACGACGTAGGGGCCCGATCCGATACCGCCCTGGAGCTCCTCCGGTTTGTTGGCGGCAGCGGGGGTGATCAGAATGTTCGCCATCAGGTAGTCGAGGGTCGGCACCGGGTTCTCGGTCACGAGCTTGAAGGTGCTCGCGTCGACGGGGGTGACGGTCGGCCATTCGGGAAAGAGGCCGGCCAGGAACGATCCGAGAACTTTCTGGTACATCTGCAGGGCGGTTGAGACGTCTTCGACCGTGACCGGGCTGCCATCGGAGTAGTGGACGCCGTCGCGCAGCTTGACCGTCCACTCGGTGGGAGCCGTCAGCTCGAACCTCTCGGCCAGGACGTGCTGCACGGTGAGCTTCGGATCGATGAAGGTCAGCGCCTGACGGACGCCGCGCTGGACGGTGACGGCGGCATCGAACTGGTTGAGCTTGTTGTCCAGCGACACGAGCGAGCGGTTGAGCGCCAGCGTGATCCCGGGGCCGGCGGTGGAGCCGGCGCCGGATCCCGCGCCGGGGGCGGTTCCCGGTCCCGCGCAGGCGGCGAGGGGACTCAGGGTCATGGCCGCGCCTGTGAGAGCACCGAGACGGAGAAGACTGCGACGGGAGAACTGGGGGGCGCTTCCGAGATGAGTCACTGGGGTTCTCGCTTTCTGAACCGTCCGCAGCGGTGCGCCTCTCAGCAGCGGCCGCCTGCCAGGACCGGATGTTTCCCACGTCACAACGACGTTGCTGCACCATTACACGCCTGCGCATTTCGCGCAAGAGGTCTAGCGCATTTTGTGCAAGCTGTGACATCATCCGGTCAAGACGAAGGCTGCGCGGACGTGCACGCCTCGCTCCGGAGCGGATCGCGCAAGAGGTTCGCGAGGACTGCGGAAGCCTGCCTGACGTGCAAAACCTGACTGTATCGGGGGTTCCTTGAAGCCCAAGCCCAGCACGGCCGCGGACGGTGTCCTCGTCGTGGCCGACGACCTGTCGGGTGCGGCCGAGGCGGCAGCACGCATCATGATGCGCACAACACGCACAAGGATTGTTCTCACTGACCACGCCGTGCGGGGCGAGCGCGATTCCGTCGACATCCTCGTCGTCGATACCGACTCCCGGCACCTGCGTCCCGCCGAGGCGGCCGCGGCGGTGCGTTCCGCGGTCGCCCTGGCCTCCGCCGGGCGTCCGCGGCTGGTCTTCAAGAAGATCGACTCGCTGCTGCGTGGCAACGTCGCGGCGGAGGTGGCCGCGCTGACGACGCCTGGGGCCGGCATCATCGTCGCCCCTGCCCTGCCTGGCCTGGATCGGGTGGTGCGCGGCGGCGTGCTGCACCTGGCCGGTGTGGCCCTCCACCGGGCGAACGCCTGGACGGTGGACGGCGTCGCGGCTCCGACGTCGGTCGAGGCGGCGCTGGCGCCGCTCCGGGCCCGCGTGCTGGACCTCGCGACCGTGCGATCGGATCGTCTTTCCGACGCGATTGTCTCGTGCGCCGAGGAGGCGCGCATCGCGCTGTGCGACGCGGAGACCGATCAGGATCTGGACGCCGTGCTGCGTGCCGCGCTGGCCGTGCCGTCGGTGCGCCTGGTGGGATCCGGCGGGCTCGCCGACGCGCTCGGGCGCCATCTGCGGAGTCTCGGTACGGCCGTCGAGGAGCATGAGCCCGCCCCGACGCACACCGCTCGGCGCAGGGACGCGGCGCCGCTCGTCGTGGTGGGCAGCGCGGAGCCGGTCGCGGCCGAACAGGTGCGCCGGCTGGCCGAGGCCGGGGCCGTTCCCGTTGCCCTGCCCGTGACGGCGCTCCTCGGCACACCTGCCGGCCGGGAGCCCCTCCCCCACATCCCGATCGGCGACCGGGCGGTCGTGGCCTTCCTCGACTCCGCCGGCTCCGTCCTCCCTGCGGCCTCCCGTGACATCGCGCGCCGGCTGGCCGAGGCCGTCGCGGACGCGGTGCGCGCGTCCGCGCGGCCGGTGGACCTCGTGCTGACCGGCGGAGAGACCGCCCGGCGCGTCCTCGACGCCCTCCAGGTGCGGGAACTGACACCTGTTGAGCAGATACACCTGGGAGCCGTCCACTCCCGGACGCCCGAAGGCCGTTCAGTGGTCACCCGCCCGGGCAGTTTCGGGGAAGGCGACTCGCTCGTCGAGATCGTCAGGGCCCTGGCTCCGCACTCCCTCGGACCTCTTGACCCCACTCTTCTCCCCCTGAACCAAGCGAAAGGTCCCGTCGTGAGCATCAGCACCGCCGCCGTCGGCCGACAGCCGCGCGCAGCGGCCACTCCGATCATCGCCGTCACCATGGGTGACGGGGCCGGTGTGGGTCCGGAAGTCATTGTCGGCGCCCTCCAGGAACCCCACCTCGCCGAGCTCTGCCGTCCCGTCGTCATCGGCGACGCCGTACGGCTGCGCCAGGCGGCCTCCATCCTCGGGACCGCCACCGAGATCGTGGTGGTCGACACGGTGACCGACGCCGTGTTCCAGCCTGGACGCGTCAATGTCATCGACCTGGGGCTCCTGCCGGAAGATCTGCCCTGGGGGCAGATCTCCCCCGTGGCGGGTGCGGCCGCGTACCACTATGTGCGGGTCGCCAGCGAGCTGGCAATGGCCGGGAAGGTGCAGGCGATCTGCACGGCGCCATTGAACAAGGAAGCCCTGCATGCAGGCGGCTACATCTTCCCCGGGCACACCGAACTCCTCGCGCACCTGACCGGGACCGACGAGGTGTCCATGATGTTGTCCTCGCCGAAGATCCGTGTCATCCACGTCACCACGCACCTTGGACTGATCGACGCCATCGCGAAGATCGAACCCGGCCTGGTGGAACGAACCATACGCCGAGGCCACGAGGCGCTGCGGCGCGCCGGGATCGAGAACCCGCGCATCGGCGTGTGCGGCATCAACCCGCACGCCGGGGAGAACGGCCTGTTCGGCTACGGCGAAGAGGCCGAGAAAATCGTTCCCGCCGTCGAAGTCCTGAAGGCCGACGGCATCGACGTGCACGGGCCGCTGCCCGCCGACACGGCGTTCTTCGTCGCGGGGCGCGGAGACTACGACCTCATCGTGGCGATGTACCACGACCAGGGCCACGGTCCGGTGAAGATCCTCGGCATCGAGGCCGGGGTGAACATCACCGTGGGCCTGCCCGTCATCCGGACGTCCGTGGACCACGGAACCGCCTTCGACATCGCAGGGAAAGGCACCGCCGAAGTAGGTAGCATGATCGAGGCGCTGCGGCAAGCCGCCCAGATGTCTCCCAGCCCGGCGATCTGATCCCGGAACGTTGAACGACAAGCCGAGAAGGAAGAGCGTTGCCCAGGAACTCTGACCGTCGGCGCGCCGAGATCGTGCGCCTGGCCACGACCAGCGGTCTGGCCAGTGTCGAAGAGCTGTCCTCGACGTTCGCTGTGACACCCTCCACCATCCGCCGTGACCTCGCCCGGCTGACCGCGCAAGGACTGCTGGCCCGCACATACGGCGGCGCGATGGCCGTCGTCGCCCACCCCGAGGACTCGTTGCGCCAGCGCGTCGGTGACGCCTTCGAGGCCAAACGCGGAATCGCCATATGGGCGGCCCAGCAGATCGGAGCCGGGGAGTCCGTGCTGCTCGACGCCGGCTCGACCGTCGCGGCGCTGGCTCACGAGCTGCGCTCCAGCACCCAGCTCCTGATCGCGACCACGAGCCTGACGGTGCTCAAGGAGCTCGACGACGTCGAAGGCCTCCATGTGGAGTGCCTCGGCGGCAGGCTGCGCCACCTCAGCCAGGGGTTCGTCGGCCCCACCACCGAGGCTTGTCTGGAGCGGATGTCGTTCGACCGCGTCTTCCTCGGGGCTGACGGAGTCACCGCCGACCGCGGGATCTGCGAGGCCGACCTCCAGCAGACCCGGCTCAAGGAGCTCATGGCCCGCAGTTCCCACAAGACCTACGTGCTGGCGCATGCGGCCAAGCTCGGGCGACGTCCGTTCCACGCCTGGGTTCAGCTGCCCCGGCCCTGGACGCTGGTGACCGACGCCGGGGCCCCGGAAGACGCGCTGGCCCCGTTCTCGGCTGAGGGAGTCGAGGTGGTCGTGGTCGACGCCGAAGGGCAGATCAGCAAGCCGAAGCCGACCGCGGGTCAGCCGATCGCCCCGTAGCGGCCCGCACGCCCGACCGGGCCGGTTTGCCCGGTGCGGCCCCACAGCCGGCTGCGCGCGGCAGCCGGGCGGGGGCGCATCCTCCTTCATCCCGCCGGGCCCGCTGGTGGTCCTCGTCCCGCCTTGAGCCTACTCAGGTCGCTGCGCCGCGCCGCCGATGAGGGCGCTCCGTCGAGAGATGGGCGGCGCGCTGAACAGCGAGGATACGACCGAAGCGCTCCGTGTCCGTGGGCTGTGAGTGACTTCTGTGATGACCATGATGTTGTTCCTTTGCTGCTGGTGAGGGCGACAAAGGAGCAGTGCCGGCTAACGGCGGGCCATCCGGCCCATGAGCCGGACGGTTAGGCGGCGCGGCAGAAACTTGCTGACGAGGGCCACTCGGCGGCCGTTGGTGATCATCGACCGGGGTGCGGAGCGGCGGTCGAGCGTGTCAAGGGCCGTCCTGACGACGTGGGCAGAGGTGGCTCGCTTCGTGCCGTAGTCGGCCGACTGGCTGCCGGCGGCGTCGTAGAACTCGGTCTGCGTGGCGCCGGGACATACGGCGAGGACGCGCAGACCGGTGCCGCGGGTCTCCTCCCACAGCGATTCCGTGAAGCTGAGGACGAAGGCCTTGGTGGCGCCGTAGACACTCAGGTAAGGGTCGGCTGGAAGCCCAGCAGGCTCGCGACGTTGATCAGGACGCCGGTGCCGGCGGAGGTCAGCGGGTCGATATAGGCGCGGCTGAGGTCGACGAGGGCGCCGACGTTCAGCGCGATCATGCTCTGCAGTCGGTCCGGATCCTCGTCGGTGAGGGCGTTGTGGTGGCGAAGCCGGCGTTGTTGATGAGCCCGGTGGCGTGGATGCCGCGGGATTCGAGGTCGGCGCGCAGCGTGCGGCCGGCGTCGGCCAGGCCGAGGTCGCGGGCGACGACGGTCACCGTGACGCCGTGGGCGCGGGTGAGTTCGCCGGCCAGGCTCTCCAGTCGGTCCGCGCGGCGGGCGACGAGCACGAGATCCGAGCCGCGGCCGGCCAGCTGGCGGGCGAACTCTCTTGTGCACTGAGTGCAAATTGCTTCATTGGATGAAGTATCATACCATCAGTGCATGACCCCGAAACCGACATCTCTGCGTGAGCAGACCCGCAGCGTGGTCCGCTCCCTGCTCGCCCGGACCGCTATCGAGCTGTTCGCTGCCAAGGGGTACGACGACACGACGCTCAACGAGGTCGCCGCCGCCGCAGGTGTCTCCCGGCGGACCTTGTTCAACTACTTCCGCAACAAGGAGGACCTCGCACTCGGCGGCCTCTCCGAACAGGGCGAACTGATCGCCGCGCGGCTCGCCGAACGCCCGGCCGACGAGGACGTCTGGGCGTCGCTGCGCGCGGCGTTCCAGGTGCTGGAAGAGATCGAGATGACGGCCGAGCGCCGACTCGAGATGATCACGCTGCTGTTCCGAAACGATGCCCTGCGCGCCGGCCACGCCGAGAAGCAGGGTCGCTGGCAGAAGCTGCTCGCACCGCTGATCGAGCCGCGGTTGCCCGACTCCGACCGCCGCGCCCTGCAGGCGCGCGCGATCGCGGCCGCGGCGATCACCTGCCTCCAGGCAGCGAACGAGGAGTGGGCGCGCCTGGGCGGACAGGTCGACCTGTTCGACCTCTACGACGCGGCCGTGGGAGCCATCCGCCGCCCGGCCTGAAGCCCGGCCCCGCCGGCCTCCACAGCGCGACGAGCCAGAACGACACCAGGCCCGCCGCTGTCTTCGGCGACCGCGGAAAACCCCGCAGAGAACCCGAGAACCACGGAAAACCAAAGAGAGGAAGACAGCCGCTTCTCTGCGGGTCACTCGACGTTGCAGGAACGGACTTCCCGCATCGCCTCAGCTCAAGGGCAGTTGGCATGATCCTATTGAGCGCGACAGGTGTTGTGCAAGGAGATCGGCGGAACGTTACCGCATGAACAGCCATGGCGGGAGCACAGCGCTGGAGCGCCATGATGGCGTGCGAGGGGGCGTGTGATCATGGGCCAGGACAGCAGCGGAGAGGTGCCGTTCTCTCGAACGAAGATCCGAGTGGGATGCTTGGTCTTCTGTGAGGACGAGGTAGTCCTGATCCGGCGAAAGCGTCCAAGTGTTGATCATTACTCCGTGCCAGGCGGCAACGTCGGTCACAGGGAGGATCTAATCGACGCCCTCCGTAGAGAGCTCGCCGAGGAGCTGAAGCTTGACCTTGATCGTGCAACATGCCCTCAGTTGTGCTGGGTGCAGGACCAGATGGTCAGCCGTCCTGGCCCGACCGCGCCGCCGCGAAAGTTGCACTTCGTCTTCCGTGTCCACGTGGACGCAGAGGTGCGATCGACCCTGGCGACAATCGAGCACGACGAGCTGCCGGACGGCGCTGTTGAGGAGGGTGAATTCGTGTGGGTTGACTACCGATCCGCCGGAAGGTTGAAGTTGTATCCCGCGCTTGGTGAGGATCTGGCGGCCCTGGCTAGCACTGGAGCGCCGGTCAGCCGCGTGAGCAATGCTTGAGACCTGTGGATCAGCCGGGAAGGGGTGTACCTTCCCGGTGATCGTTTGAGGTCTCTCACGCATGGCCGACGCGCCAACGTCGGTCGGGAAGGCACACGCGATGCTCACCGTAGT
>NZ_JBQQBQ010000081.1:0-36228 GCF_052245915.1 Nonomuraea sp. 10N515B | reverse complement strand
TCTCCTCACGCAGGTCGAACACCATCTTGACGGCGCGATCACGCAACTCTTGCGGGTACTTCCTCGGTGCGGGCACGACTCCCAGCCTTCCAGTCTTGGGAGCCTCCAACCAACCCGGGGCAGCTCACACCGTCGCCGCCGCGAGTCCTGTCGCGTCCGCAATTACCGGAGGTTTCAGGAAGCCGGCGGCCTGTTGGTCAGTCCTGTATCTGACGCTGGATCTGTTCCGCGATGCGCTTGATGCGGTTCAGCCGCCCATCCCAGCTCTTGCCGACTTCATTCAGTTGCCGGACGGCGCGGGCGAGCCGCACCTCGTCAACTTCGTGGCGCCGCTCGCGGCCCATCGGCGTCGCGTGCACGAGGCCTGCGCGATCGAGGACGCTCAGATGCTTGGTGACCGCTTGGCGCGAGATCGGGAGACGAGCGCTCAGGCTGGTCGGCGTACCGACTCCTTCCGCGAGCAGCAGGTCGAGCAGTCGGCGCCTGATCTGGTCGCCGATCGCCGACCAGAGTTCGTCGTCGACGGCGACGGTCATCGCGCCACCACGGAAGGGGTGTAGCTCTGCAGCCTGGGCAGGAACATGTCCCAGCCGCGCTCGTGGTCGTGGAAGGCCTCCTCGAGCACAGCGGCTTCCCAGCCCTTCTCCCGCCAGCCGCTCTCGGTCAGACGCAGAATCGTGCCGTCGCCAGAGGGCTCGAGCTCGAAGGTGACCAGGAGAGAGTTGTCTGCATCTGGCAGCTGACCATGAGGGGCGATCCAGCGGAACGCGAACCTGCGGGGCGGATCCACGTGGACCACCGTGATCTGTTCGACCCCAGCGCGGTCGCCCCACACCAGCTCCCCGACCCTGCCTGGCGCAGGCTCAAACGACGCGTCATCGGACCACCACATCTTGATGTGCTCGGGACGACTCACCACATCGAACACGATCCCCGGTGCCGCGTCGATGTGGATCTCGCGCTGCAACTTTCCGAACTCCACCACGGACCTCCAATAAGCAACCATCGGTTGCGCATGACTTTAGGTGCTGCGCCGGCAATCCGCAACCTTGGGTTGCGCAACACAACGACCGTGGGGTCGACCCAGGGGAGCGCTTGACCAGGCGATGGCGACCTTCGATTGACAGAGGCGCCTTGCGATGAGCCGTAGGGATCAGAACACGCCCGGGCGCTCTACCCGCCGAGCCCCGCTGGGATCCAGCGGCCTTCGGCTTCACTGGCGGGAGCGGCCGGACCATTCTGCGGCCGACATCGCCCGCGAGGACACCCCTAAGTCCGCACCGAAGGCGATGGACACCAACGCGCAGATCCGCTGGCTGCGCGCCATCAAGTACTGGCCCCCCGTCCATGATCACGCACTCTCCCTGCTGCCCCTCTACGCCGGGCTGCGCATCGGCGACGCCGTCGCCCTGGACGTGCCCGACGTGCGCATCTCCGCCCGCAAGGGTGTGCTGATCATCTACGGCAAAGGCGCCAACCCCTACTGAATTGCCTGGACGAGCGCCGCACCAGAGCGCCGCGAGCATGCCTCCGGTACCGACCCCACGTCCAGCACCTCGGCACCCGGCTCGGCCAGCCCCTCACACAGCCCCTCCAAGAGCCTCAGCGTGTGGCGCATGCCGAGCCGGATGCCGGCCACCGAAGCACGGCCCTGCTCCAGCAGAGTCTCATCGTCGTTGTGGTGCCAACCGGTGGCGCCGGTCGCGGCAGTGACGGCCTGGCGGAGGTGGCCGACCAGGTTGAGGAACCTGGCCTGCTCGGCATCGGCGAGTAGTCCGGCGAGCCCGGGGGCCAGGACGTACCCACCATCCTTGATCGTGGCGAGCCCCCACGCGGCCAGCACGCGGCCCCGATCGGCTCCCACCGGGGCCGAGGGATCCACGACGGCCACCGCCGCCAGCGACCAAGCGGCATTGACCAGGTAGTGGATACGGGCCACCGCAGCGGAGGCGGTTGTGACGGTGGCTTCGCTACTCAGGGGCAGCACACTCAAAGCACCCCACTGATCTTGAGGGCGAGAAGGCCGCCATTGAGCGGTTGAGTCCGTTGCGTGCCGACGGCGATCTCACTGCCGATCATCTGCGCCTGACGGCCGCGGTGGCGGTCGAGGCGAAGCCTGCCTGTAGTAAGCGGGACCGTGGGGAAGACCTGGACCTCGAACCCGGGAGGTGGCCGCAGCGACACGAACCGAGACGTGCGAAACCGACAAATGGGATGAGCGAGAATGACCCTTTGGTTACGCTCGTTCTCGCTCGAGCCGCCAGTCGAGCGAGAACCGGCTCCCCCAGTGGCCTCGAGGCCCCGGACGGGATGTGCCCCCTTCTGCCGCTCTGGTTTAGGGATGTCGACCGACACGGGGCTATGGGTGCGGCGCACATTGACCCGCACCTCCGGATCCGGCGAACTTGACTCATCAGAGCTTCGTAGGAGGTCCGATGGGACGATGTTCGTGGAGACGAGTGGCCGCGGCTCTCGCGTTAGCGGCCGGAGCGCTGTTCACGACACCCGCCGCCGCGACAGCGACGGCGTCGGTGACGCCGGAGGCCGCCTACAGCTCGGGCCTGGAGAACGGCTGGGTGCTCGTCGAGCGCTACAAGGACAACTCGACGGGATTCCAGGCCGAGACCTACCCGCCCGACGGGCGTGGCGATCAGACGGGGCAGACCAGGCGCCTGTTCGGTGACATCGCCCGGCCGCATTCCTCGCGGTTTCTGCTGTACCACGCGCCGGGATGGCAGACAGGCGCCAAGAGCACCCCCGTGCTGCTCGTGCACGGCGCCAATCAGAACGCCGATCTGGCCTGGGCCAACCCCAATGCCAGGGGCTCGTACGGCTGCGGCCAGGCCAGCTGCCCCACCACTGGGCTCATGCAGCACCTCACCGGGCAGGGCTACAAGGTGTTCGCGATCGGCTTCCCACACGTCACAGGGGACGGCCACTACTGGGCGGAGCAGATCCACGACGCCGTCGCCAGGATCCGGGCGAAGACCGGTGCGGCGCAGGTGGACGTGATCGGCTGGTCGAAGGGCGCGTTCAACGCGCGCATGTACGTCTCGTCGCTGCGCAAGCCTTGGGGCACGGCCTACGGGGGCGGTGTCAGGAAGCTCATCCTCGTCGGCGGGCCGAACAAGGGCTTCGACTGGGGTTACCGGCACGGCTGGACCCACGATTTCGCGATATTTCCGGAATGTGGGGGCTCATTGAACGCGCCCGCACCCCACACCCAGATGGTCTGTTACGGCCTATGGCGCAACCATCCCGAGCTGAGCTACGAGGGCGACGCCTACCCGGGCTCCGACGACATGCTCTATCGCTGGGACGACGTCTACCCGTTGTCCACCACCGAGCAGGATTGGTATACCACCTACTACGGCGGCACCGGCTTCTACACCGTCGGCCGCGGGATCCAGTGGGCCATCGACAGGGGCTCGCTGGTACGGCCCCTCCTCGACGCGGGCACTCCCTCCAGCGTGCCGGTCTACCAGCTGTGCGGCAACATGCCCGACATGGCGCTGCTGCATAACGAACACACAGGACCGTCCGACGGCGCCGTCTTCGTGGCGAGCTGCACTGCGGCAGATGGCATAGCGAACCGAGCCGCGGCCGCGACGCTCCCACTTAACCACCTCAAGCTCGGCTGGTCCGCGACTGCCATGGCCCAGATCACCGCCTGGCTCGGCTGAGCGTCACGTATGTGCACGACGACCTCGAAGCCAGCCGGCGTCCGTTCGACGGAGGCCTCGTCGCAGATCGCCGCAGATCAGCGCGAAGCGGCCGCTGGAGTAGGCACCTAGCAGGGTGCCGCTGCCTCATGCCGCAGCGCCATGATCTCGAGCATCCTGGCCCACACCCGGCCCCGCCAGGCGGTGCCGGGTGTGGGCGGGCCCCCTACGAGCCGACGATGACGTCAACCGTCATCTCGTCGTCGCCCGGAATGCCTGAGACGTTGATGGTCACCCCGGTCCAGCCCCCCTCAGGCAGGTTCAGTGCGGGCTTGGTGTCCTTGCCGATGCTCGTGTTCCCCATCGATGGGTACAGGTCGTTCTCGTCGCCGCGGTTCCCCAGCATGCCGGCCTGGGCGAGTTGCCGCAGGCCGTCGGCCTGCATCAGCTCAATGGCCAGCCGGCGCTCGTTGTCCACGTTCGGGACGGCCTCGTCCACCACGTACGCGGCGATCCCCTGATCGGGCAGGAACTCGTCCTGGCCTCGCTTGCGCCGGTACTCGATGACGATGTACTGCGTCTCCTTCATCGTCCGTTCGTTGTGCACGACGACGAAGTCACCGCCCTCGGCCACCGGCCGCAGCTTGAGGCCGCGGGCGGCCTCGGTGACCACGCGCGGCGTCACCCAGCCGTGGAACATGCGCAGCATGCTCGTCGGGAAGACGGGCGTGACGCCTCTGTTTCCCCAGGAGCCCGCCGCCATGAGGCAGAAGTTGCCCAGCCCTTGGGACCTCACCCCGGTCTGCGCGCGGTCGGTGTCGTAGTAGTCGGCCCAGCGCGCCGCCAGGTGCCCCCACTCGTGGGCGCAGACGCCGACCTTGCAGTCCTCGGGAACGGTCAGGAAGGTGCTCACCTGCAGCCCGGGCCCGACCATGATCGGCTGGTCGCCGACGGTCCACTTGAGGCTCCAGATGAACTGCAGCCCTTCGTTGTCATCGAAGGTCTCGGCGCCGGGTCCGGCGTGTACGACGAACAGCGCGGTGATCCGGCCCTCGTCGAGCACGTCGTACGAGCTGTCGAAGACGACGCCCGCCTCCTTGGCGGCCAGCACGGCGTCGCGCGCCATGCCCTGGGCGTTGCGCGGAAAGTTGTCCTCGTCCATCCCTGACTTGTTGTTGGCGTAGAAGGCGAGGGTCTGCGGCAGCCGGAACCAGCCGAACACCTCGCCCTGCACGTCGATGCCGTGGTCGCCGCTGAAGCCGCTGACCTTCCGGTAGAAGTCGCGCATGCTGCCCGCTTGCGTGCCGAACAGCAGCTTCCTGAAGTGCTCGGCGTCGAACGCCGGGTCGTGCGGCCGGTCCTCGAAGTCGACCAGGAGCACGAGCGTCTTGATGACGCCCTTGAGCTTCTTGGGGGGCCGGGTGATCAAGGCCACGTCGGGGGCGTCGGCGGTGGTGTTCCCGTCGTCCAGCCCCATCGTACGGGGGCCGCGCCGTTCGGAACGCCACACGGCGTAGTAGTCCTCGAAGGTCAGGTGGTCGGGCAGGATCCCGGCCGCCTTCAGCTCATAGAAACGGGTTTCCAGCTTGGCCAGCGCGTCCGGCGCCAATGGAACGAAGTGCATGGTTCCCCCCATCATTCGTCCGTGCCTCGAAAGTAGGACGGATGGGTGTCATCCGGCGTGAGTAACCCCTACTCATTTGTGGACAGCAGGCTTTGGCGCGCGGCCTGCGGCCAGGCCGGGCGCTAAGGTGCTCCTTCTTGGCGATCTGGAGCTTGGGTGGCAGGACCAGGGCGTACCCTCTGGACGGCGTCGCGGATCGTGTCGAAGGAGCCCCACACCTAGGGCTGTCCGGGTGTGAGAATGGTGTTTGACCGCGATCTCTGGCCAGAGGGGATCAAATGGGACGCAGTGCTCTGTCGAGCCGGCGAAGGCTGTTGGCAGGAGAGTGGTCGCGCGTGGTGGGCGAGCGGGAGTCCCGTGTGCCCGTACAGAGTCCTGCACTGCGTACTGAGATCGCCGCGTCCTGGGACCGCTCGCGAGTCGTGGTCGACCCCTACCGCGACAGTGCGCCGGGAAACGAAGACGTGGGCGACCGGTGGCGCTCGTCCCCGCTGGCAGGACCGGTCGGCGAGATGGCCGCTGACCTGCGCTCCATCGCCGATGATGCGGGCTTCGTCGCCGCCATCACCGACGCTTCCGGCACCATCCTGTGGACCTACGGCGGCCGGGTGATGCGTCATCGCGCCGAACGAGTCAACTTCGCTCCCGGCGGGCGGTGGGACGAGAGCGCGATGGGCACCAGCGCCCCCGCGCTCGTGCTGAGCGAGCGCCGCCCCGCGACGGTGTTCTCGGCCGAGCACCTGGTCGAAGCGCTGCACGGCTGGGTCTGCTACGCCGCGCCACTGCGCGGACCGGACAAGCGCCTGGTGGGCGTCCTCGATCTGTCCAGCACCTGGGACCGCTCGCACCCCATGGTGATGCCGACCGTGCGCACCCTCGCGGGGGGCATCGAGGCCCGGCTGACGGCCGTTGCGCTGCCGCCTGCCACCGTGCCCCGCGTCATGGTCGAATGCCTGGGCGGAGCACGGGCCCTGCGGGACGGCACGCCGCTACCGCTGCGTCCCCGGCAGTTGGAGATCCTGGCCTTGCTGGCGCTCGAGCCGGACGGCTTCACACCGGAGCAATTGCGCGAGGCTCTGTATGGGGACCGGCCTGTCACGATGACCTCGCTGAAGGCACAGGTCTCCCACCTGCGCAGCGCGCTCGGGGGTGCGCTCTCCCAGCGCCGTTACCTGCTGACCGAGCCGGTCGGTTGTGACGCGACCGTCGTCTTGGACGCGCTGGCCTCCGGCGACACGGCCACGGCCGTGCACCGCTACGCCGGACCGCTGCTGCCCGATTCGGAGGCGCCCGGCATCCTCCGGTGGCGCGACTACCTGGAGGTGGCGGTCCGCCGAGCGGTCCTGGCCTCCCGCGTTCCCGAGCACGCACTGGCGTACGGCGAACGCCAACGCTACGACCTGGAGATCCACCAGCACGCGCACCGGCTGCTGGACCCTTCCGACGGCCGCCGCGGCATCACCGCCGCCCGGATCGACGCCGCTCTGCGCGACTGACCCGCGCCCTTGATGACACGGCTGTTACGGCGACAACCTTCCGACAACCTTTCCGTCACATCGTGTTCTCCATCACACAGCGGTTCACCCCGCCGAGCCGTGAACGAGGAGGGCAACCATGGTCTACGCCAAGCCCGGCACCGACGGCAGCGTCGTCTCCTACGCCGACCACTACGACAACTTCATCGGCGGTGAATTCGTACCGCCGGTCGAAGGACAGTACTTCGACAACCCGTCACCGGTGGACGGCCAGGTCTTCACCAAGATCGCCCGTTCGGGTGCGGCAGACATCGACCTGGCGCTGGACGCCGCGCACGCCGCCGCCGACAAATGGGGCGCGACCTCGGCCGCGGAGCGGTCACTGCTGCTCAACCGCATCGCCGACCGCATCGAGGAGAACCTGGAGCGGCTGGCCGTCGCCGAGTCGTGGGAGAACGGCAAGCCCGTACGCGAGACACTGGCCGCCGACCTGCCGCTGGCGGTCGACCACTTCCGGTATTTCGCCGGCGTGATCCGCGCCCAGGAGGGCGGAATCAGCCAGCTGGACGAGGACACGGTCGCCTACCACTTCCACGAGCCGCTCGGAGTGGTCGGGCAGATCATCCCGTGGAACTTCCCGCTGCTCATGGCCACGTGGAAGCTGGCCCCGGCGCTGGCCGCCGGTAACTGCGTGGTGATCAAGCCGGCCGAGCAGACCCCGGCCAGCATCATGCTGCTGATCGAGCTGATCGCCGACCTGCTCCCGCCCGGCGTGCTGAACGTGGTGAACGGGTTCGGGGTCGAGGCGGGCAAGCCGCTGGCCACCAGCCCGCGCATCGCCAAGATCGCCTTCACCGGGGAGACCACGACCGGCCGGCTGATCATGCAGTACGCGTCGCAGAACATCATCCCGGTGACGTTGGAGCTGGGCGGCAAGAGCCCCAACATCTTCCTGGCCGACGTGATGGCGGCCGACGACGACTTCCTCGACAAGGCCGTCGAGGGGTTCGTGATGTTCGCGCTCAACCAGGGCGAGGTGTGCACCTGCCCGTCCCGGGCGCTGATCGACGCCTCGATCTACGACGAGTTCATGGCCCGCTGCCTCGCCCGTACCGAGGCGATCGTCGGAGGCAACCCGCTGGACCCGGCCACGATGATCGGCGCGCAGGCCTCCAGCGACCAGTACGAGAAGATTCTGTCCTACATCGACATCGGCCGCCAGGAGGGCGCCCAGGTGCTCGCCGGCGGCGGTCCCCGCACCGTGCCAGGGCTGGAGGGTGGCTACTACATCGAGCCCACCGTCTTCAAGGGCACCAACGACATGCGGATCTTCCAGGAGGAGATCTTCGGCCCGGTGGTGTCGGTGACCACCTTCGACTCGCCGGACGAGGCCCTGAAGATCGCCAACGAGACGCTGTACGGCCTGGGCGCGGGCGTCTGGACCCGTGACGGCTCCGCCGCGTACCGGATGGGCCGCGCCATCAAGGCGGGCAGGGTGTGGACCAACTGCTACCACGCCTACCCGGCGCACGCCGCCTTCGGCGGCTACAAGCAGTCGGGCATCGGCAGGGAGAACCACCGCGCGATGCTCGACCACTACCAGCAGACCAAGAACCTGCTCGTCAGCTACTCGCCCCAGCGGCTCGGATTCTTCTGATGACCGACGAACGGGTGGAACGTGTCCGGCTCACCCCTGCCGCCGCCGAGTTGCTCGCCGGACTCGTCCGGCGGCACGGGCCGGTCATGTTCCACCAATCCGGCGGCTGCTGCGACGGCAGCTCACCTATGTGCTATCCACGCGGGGAATTCCTCGTCGGCGCTTCCGACGTGCTCCTCGGCCGCCTCGACCACGACACCCCGTTCTGGATGAGCGCCGCGCAGTACGCGTACTGGAAGCACACCCAGCTGACGGTGGACGTGGTCCCCGGCCGCGGCAGCGGGTTCTCGCTGGAGGCGCCGGAGGGGGTGCGCTTCCTGATCCGCTCACGCCTGTTCACCGACGACGAGAGCGAACGCGTGGAGAAGGAACCGCCACTCACAACCGGAGCCGACTGATCCCACCCGGAACAGCGGCCTGAGGCTGGCGCGCTACGGCGCAGCACCCTGCCGCTCAACGCCCGTGCCGCGGGGGACGGATCCGCCGTATCGGCGGGCCGGTCAGGAGGCCGGGGCGCCGTGAAGGGCGTTTTCCAGCCAACGGCTCCAGCGCAGCGCGGCGGCGACGCACACATCCGTCTTCGGGGCGAGACGGATGCGGGGACCGACGACCTGGACGGCGGCGACGACCTCGTCGCGGAAGTCGCGAACGGGGGCGGCCATAGAGTACAGGCCGGGCTCGGCCTCCTCGTCGACGATGGAGTAGCCGCGCTCCCGTGTGACGGACAGGCGGCTCAGGAAGTCCGACAGGTCGGCCGGGGTGTTGGGGCCGTGGCGGACGAATTCGGTGTGGGCGAAGACGGCCGCCACCTCGTCCTCGCCGGCGTCGGTAAGGAGGGCCTGACCGCAGTCGCTGCAGTAGGCGGGGTAGGGACGGCCGACCCAGGAGCCGACCTGGTTGCTGCCCGCCGGGATGCGCTCGGCGATCGTGACGGTGCTGTCCCCGACGAGGACGCCGAGGTAACAGCTCTCTCCTGTCTCGGCGACCATGCCCTCCAGCGCGGTCAGCCCGTCGGTGCGCAGGCGATGCGCGGTGAGCTCCTGGGCGGCGGCGTAGAGCCGCCAGTGCAGAGCCGGCGAGCGCTGGGACTCCTCTCGCAGGACGAATCCCTCCACGGCCATGGCGCCGACGGTGCGGGAGAGCCGGCTGCGCTCCCGGCCCATCTCCCGGGCCAGGTCAGTGACCGACGTGCGGCGCAGGCCCGTGGCCGTCCTGTGGGCCAGTGCGGACAGAACGTCGAGGCCCCGTCCCACGCTCGATTCCATGGCGTTACCCTACTGAATCCTGATCTCGCCGCGACTGTGCGCTATTTGCATCTTGTCATGCAAAAGAAGCACGCTTAGCATCGGCGTGTCAGTCCGAGAAGGGAAGCGTGCCTATGACCGCCACGATGTCCTCCGCCGTCAACGGACGAGAGCCGATCACTGGAGAGTCGGCGATCCGGCGGCGATCGGCCAGGGCGATCAAGGTGTACTGGCCCGTCTCGCATGAGACTTACGCCTCGCTCGGGGCTGGGGATGTCGAGGCTCTGTGGAGCGACAAGTCGTTCGCGCCGCTGCTGCGTGTCCTGGAGAGCAGCCCGGCACTCGGGGACTTCGGTCTCTACCGGGACGTCTTCGAGCTGAGCACCGGCGTGGAGGGCTTCACCGCCGCCCCGGGCGCGATGCCGGCCCTCGGCGCCGTCGGCGACCGATCCCTTTCTCCGACCGTCGCCTTCACCACCTACATCGACGCCCGTACGGGGGACGACGAGGTTCACCGCGTCCTGGCCCACATCGTGGCCGCCCATCCCTGGGAGGTCCCGGTCATCGAATTGTCCGCACCCTTCGAACTCATCTCCCGCCGGTAACACCACCCTCCAACAGCGACCACGTACCACCCAGCACGCCGCCACCACCCGAATGCGGCCACTCGAATGCGGCATCACCCTCGTTCGTCATGCCGTGTCGTTCCCACCCCCTGTGCTCAGAGGACCCTGTCGTGTCTCTATCAGTCACTCCGGAAGACCAGCCGTCCCCGTCCGAGCCGCCGACCACCGCTGCGGAGCAACAGTCCCGGCCCTCAAGCGGCGCCCTGCGCCGGTCCATGGGCGCCCGTCACCTCGTCATGATCGCGATGGGCGGTGTCATCGGCTCCGGCCTGTTCCTCAGCTCCGGTTACACCATCGCTCAGGCCGGCCCCCTCGGCGCCGTGCTCTCCTACCTCGTTGGCGCGGTGGTGGTCTACCTGGTCATGGCCTGCCTGGGCGAACTCGCCGTCGCGTACCCCGTCTCGGGCGCGTTCCACGTCTACGCCTCCCGGTCGATCAGCCCGGCGACCGGTTTCACGACCGCGTGGCTGTACTGGCTCACGTGGGCGGTGGCGCTCGGCTCGGAGTTCACCGCGTCCGGTCTGCTGATGCAGCGCTGGTTCCCGTCGGTCAGCGTCTGGGTCTGGTGCGTGGTGTTCGCCGTCGTCGTCTTCGGCGTCAACGCCTTCTCCGCCCGGATATTCGGTGAGACCGAATACTGGTTCGCGCTGATCAAGGTGATGGCCGTGGTCGCGCTCATCATCCTCGGCGGCGCCGCGCTGGTCGGCTTCCACCCGATGGCCGACGACCATCAGGCCTTCCCGCATCTGCTGTCGAACTTCGACACGGAGCAAGGCCTCTTCCCGCACGGCCTGTCCGGAGTCCTGGTCACGGTCCTGGCGGCCTTCTACGCCTTCTCCGGCTCGGAGCTGATCGGCGTGGCCGCCGGTGAGACGAGCGACCCGGCCAGCGCGGTCCCCAAAGCGCTCCGGGTGACGGTGCTGCGGCTGCTGATCTTCTTCGTGGGTGCGATCACGGTGATCGCCGCGATGATCCCGTACACGAAGGTCGGACTCGACGAGAGCCCGTTCGTCACCGTCTTCTCGGCCGTCGGCATCCCGTACGCGGCGGACGTGATGAACTTCGTGATCATCACGGCGCTGCTGTCGGCCGGCAACAGTGGACTGTACTCGTGCGCCCGCATGCTGTTCTCCCTCGCCGAAGAGGGCCACGCGCCGCAGGCGCTGCGCAGGCTCAACTCCCGCGGCATTCCCATGGCCGCGCTGGTGGTGAGCATGCTGGGAGCAGCCGCCTCCCTGCTCAGCAGTGTGATCGCGGCCGAGACGGTCTACCTCGTCCTGGTGTCGATCGCAGGCTTCGCGGTCGTCTGCGTGTGGATGTCGATCGCGGCCTCGCAGTTCTTCCACCGGCGCAGGTTCGTCCGGGACGGGGGAGACGTGCGGACCCTGCCCTACCGCACACCGTTCTACCCGGTCGTACCGATCCTGGCGTTCGTCCTCTGCCTGGTCTCGCTGGCCGGCATCGCGCTCGATCCGTCACAGGTCGCCGCCTTGTACTTCGGCATCCCCTTCGTTGCGTTCTGCTACCTCTACTTCCGGCTGCGGCACGGCCGCCGCAAGACCTCGGAGGCCGGTGCGTGACGCCGTGCCTTCGACAGCGTGCTGGACGGCGGTGTCCCCGGCCGAACTGACCGACCTCCTGGCCGGCCCGCGGATCGCGGCGGGCCGGCCGGGCGACTGAGAGCAAAGGAACCGACCAGGCCATGGAGAACGATGTCATGAGCAGTGCCGCCGAGCCCCGGCTGTGGGCCGCGTACCGTGAGCTGACCGAGAAGGTGATCTACACCGACCTCACACACGCCTTCCACCCGGGCCAGCCACACTTCCCGGCTTTTCCGGACGAGCGGCGCACGATGCCCTTCGACATGTCGCGCGGCGATGGCTTCAACGTGCACCTGTACACGATCGTCGGTCAGTGGGGCACCCATGTCGATCCGCCCGTGCACTTCGTGAACGGCGCCCGGGCGCTGGATGAGATCCCCGTCAACGAGATGATCCTGCCGTTGGTCGTCCTCGACATCACCCACCGTGTGGAGGCCGACCCGGACGCCGTGCCCACGCTCGACGACGTGTCCGCCTGGGAGGCCCGGCACGGTCGCGTACCGGCCGGGTCGTTCGTGGCGCTGCGCACCGGCTGGAGCCGTCGCTGGCCCGACGCGGCGGCGATGGCCAACCGTGACGAGAACGGCGTCAGCCACTGCCCCGGCTGGTCGGCCGAGGTGCTGAGCTACCTCTTCGAAGAGGCCGGGGTCACGGCCATCGGCCACGAACAGACCGACACCGACCCCGGCCGTGCCACCTCCGCGGGCGACTTCAGCCTGGAGCGGTACGTGCTGGAACGTGACCGGTGGCAGATCGAGCTGATGGCCGGCCTCGACCAGGTTCCGGAGGCCGGCGCGCTCATCGTCGCCACGTGGCCCAAGCCGCAGGGCGGCTCAGGCTTCCCCGCCCGGGTGTTCGCCCTTCACCAGGCCGAGTGAGACCGCCGGAACGGTAACCCCCGACCCCGGCGGCCACCTGGCCGCCGGGGCTTCCGCGATCAGGAGGACAGGGTACGTGGACGCCGTCGACGAAAAGATCATCGCAGAGCTGACCCGCAACGCCCGCATCTCGCACGCCCAGCTCGGCCACCGCGTCCGGCTGTCCAGAAACGCCGTTCGCCAGCGGGTCGAACGTCTGGAACGGCAAGGGGTGATCGGCGGCTACACGATCGTCCGCCCGTCCAGCACACGGGACCGGGAATTCGTGGCCGCGCACATGCTGGTCTACCGCCAGGACCGGATGCGTGGCGGTGACGTCCTGGCCGCCATCCGGCGCATACCGGAGGTCGTCGCCTGCGACGTGCTGAGCGGCGAGTTCGACCTGCTGGTCAGCCTCGAAGCACGATCGCTGGAACGCGTACAGGGCATCTGGCAGGACATCGCCCAGATGCCCGGCGTACGGGACACGGTGACGGCGCTGATATTGTCCCGGGTGGTCAACCGGCGGAGCGCATGAGCCGTGAGACACAGACGACCTTGGGCTGGGTCATCTCCTCGTAGGCGAACCGCACGCCTTCGCGGCCCATGCTGCCGTACTTGAACCCGCCGAACGGCATGGCGTCGAAGCGGTAGTCGGACGAGTCATTGATCATCACGCCCCCCGCTTCCAGGAGCCGCGCCGCCTCCAGCGCCCGGTCCAGGCGCGCGGTGAAGACGCCGGCGTGCAGGCTGAAGTCGATCTCGTTGGCGCGCCGCAGCGCCTCCTCGAACGAGTCGAACGGCTGGAGGACGACCACCGGCGCGAAGGCCTCCTCCCCCCAGACGGACGACGTCCGAGGCACCTTCTCCAGCACCGTCGGGGTGTAGAGGGCGCCGTCGAGCTCATTGCCGCACAGAAGGGTGGCGCCCTCGGCGAGCGCGGCGTCAACTCGTGCCTTGGCCGCGGCGGCGGCCCGCGGTGTGATCATCGGGCCGACATCGGTCGTGTCGTCCGACGGGTCTCCCGTGCGCAGTCGCCGCGTACGGGCGACGAAGGCGTCCCTGAACACCTCGTACACCGGGGCCGCGACCAGGATGCGCTGGGTGCCTATGCAGTTCTGCCCCGCCGCCCAGAACGCACCCGAGACGCAGCTCTCCACCGCGGCGTCCAGGTCGGCGTCCTGCAGCACGATGACCGGTGCGTTGCCGCCCAGGTCCATCGCAAGCTTCTTCAGACCCGCGGCGCGGGCGATGGCCTCCCCGGTCCTGAAGCCGCCGGTGAACGAGACCATCCGCACGTCGGCTGCCGAGACGATCGCCGCGCCGAGCTCCGCCCCGCCGTTGACCACCGTCACCACGTTCTCCGGCAGCCCCGCCTCGGTGAGGGTGTCGACCAGCCGCATCGCCGACAGCGGCGTGAGGGCGGACGGCTTGAGCACGATCGCATTGCCGCCCGCGACCGCCGGGCCCAGCTTGTGCGCGACCAGGTTCAGCGGATCGTTGTAGGGAGTGATCGCCGCGATGATGCCGAGCGGCTCGCGCGTGAACCACCCCTGGCGGTTCTCCGACCCCTCGTACGCGTCGAACGGGACGACTTCACCGGCGTTGCGCCTGGCCTCGGCGGCCGACAGGCGGAGCGTGTTGACCGCGCGGGCGGTCTCCTTCCGGGCCTGGACGATGGTCTTGCCCGCTTCGCCGACGATGAGCCGGGCGAACGACTCGCTTCGCTCCTCCACCAACCGGGCCGCTCGGTCGAGCACGGCTGCCCGCGCCGCCCGCGACATCGTCCGCGCCGTCCGCCGCCCCGCCCGTGCGCGCTCCATGACGGCGGGCACGCTCTCCGCCGAGACGACGCACACCGAGCCGATCTGCTCGCCGGTGTGGGGGTCATCGACCGGCTCCATGCCGTCGCCGACCCGGATCGGTGGCTTCAGACTCGTCTCAGACACGGGAGGCCCCTTCCATCGCGGCGGCCTTGGCACCGCACCGCTCGTGGATGCTGATGATGTCCGACAGCAGCGCGTACGCCGTCTCCGTGCGGCCGGCGCCCGGCCCGGAGACGGCGACGGTGCCCAGCAGATCGGTGTGGAACGCGACGGCGTTCATCAGACCGGAGACCCCGGCCAGCGGGTGCCCATCGGGCAGCGCGACCGGAGCCACCCACGCCTCCACCGTGCCGTCAGGCCGGCGGGCGGCCGAGCCGACCAGCTTCCAGCGCAGGCCCTTGCCCGCCGCGTCCCGGACGTCCTGGCCGGTGATCCCGGAGATCCCCACGCACCGGATGTCAGCCCGGGTCAGGCTCGCGCCGAACACCTCATTCGCGAGGATCATCAGCTTGAGCTGGACGTCGTATCCCTCCACGTCGGCCGTCGGGTCCGCCTCGGCATAGCCCAGAGCCTGCGCCTCCGCGACGGCCGCGGCGAGGTCCATGCCTTTTTCCAGGCGGCCGAGGATGTAGTTGGACGTACCGTTCATGACGCCCTCGACCCGCGACACAGTGAGCCCACCGAACATGCGCCGCGCGGTCCGCAGCACCGGCGTGCCGCTCATCACCGCCCCCTCGAACTCGAAGCGGACCCCGTTACGGGTGGCGAGCTCCCGCAGGGCCCGGCCGTGCAGTGCCGCCGGCCCCTTGTTGGTGGTGCACACATGCTTGCCCGACTCCAGCGCCCACCGCACGTGGGACACCGCCGGCTCGCCGTCGGCCGGGTTCGTGAAGGTCGCCTCTGCGATGATGTCGGCTGGAACGTCCCGGATCACCCACTCGTTGCGCGGCTCCGGGCTCCCGCCGGCCATGCCGGAGAAGTTGAGCTCAGCGGCGGCGAGCAGCGGCGCCAGATCGATGCCGTCCAGCCGCACGAGCGTCCCGGCCCGCAGGTCCGTGATGGCCACGACGCGGAGGCCGAAACCGAGCTCGGCCGTCAAGTCGTGGCCGCGCTCCACGATCAGCTCGGCAAGCGCTCTGTTCACGCCGCCGAATCCGATGAGTGCGAGGTCGTAACGTGTCATCTTCTGCTCCTCGTGTGTCCGCCGGTGACGCCGTGAGCACAGCGTCACCCGGACGGCCGTCACCGCGACCATGCCGAAACGACCGGTGAAGCCGCCGATCCGGCGGTGTCATGGGCGGATCGATATAGTCAGGCGCGTGACGGCAGCAGGCTCCGACGAGCAGCGCACGGCGTCGAAGGCCGGTGCGGTCTCGTCCTTCCAGATGGCTCTGCGACTGATCAACACGGTGCTGGAACGCGAGACCTCCGGACGCACCGGCTTCAACGTCAGCCGGCTCGCCGACGAGCTCGGGCTGGAGCGCAGCAAGGGCTCGCGGATGACACAGGAGCTGTGCGACAAGGGTTTCCTCGAGCGGCGTGACGACTCCACCCTGCGGGTGGCCCACGGGTTCTTCACCGTGGCCGCCGCCCTCGCCCCGGGGCTGCTGCGACGCAGCCGACCGATCCTGCGCCGGCTCGCCGTCCGTCACGGCGCGAGCGCCCGGCTCTCCGTACGTGACGGTGTCCTCGTCCGCCTCCTGCGCGCCGAGTCCTCCAGTGGCGCCGCCGGCCAGCGGCTCACCGGCGCCGCCCTGATCACACCCTGCTGGTGCACGGGCACCGGCCGCGCCCTGCTCCTCGACCACACGCTCGAGGAGATCACGGACCTCCTCGACGGCTACGAACTGATCGGAGTGGGAGGTCCGAACGCCGCCCACTCCGCCGAAGAACTGGCCGCAGCGAACGACCGTGACCGCAGGACCGGCGTGGTCGCCGCCCACGCCGAGTTCGAGCACGACATCACCGAGTACGCCGCTCCCGTACGCGACGCGAGCGGCCGCATCCTCGCCGCCGTCGCCGTCCTTGGCCGCCAATCCGACCTCGCCCGCCGTGAAGCCGGCATCCGCGCCGACCTCACCGCCGCCGCGGCGGCACTGGGGGAGCCCGCCTGAACCTGTCGAACCGGAGAGACGTACCGTCACCACCGAATCGGTGAACGCAGTGCCGCTCGGATGCTGGTGGCGGGGTCGCCGAGGTGGTAGATCCGTTCCGAGCATCACTCAAGCCCTGCCCAACGGCTACTGCGCCCTGCCCGTCCAGAAGACCTGCCCCCACGCCAACGCCTGCCTGACCTGTCCAATGTTCGTCACCACCGCCGAGTTCCTGCCCCAGCACCGCCACCACTGGCAGCAAGTCCTGCAGATCATCAGCGCCGCTCAGGCTCGTGGCCAGACCCGCCTGGCCACGATGAACCAGGAGGTCCTGGTCAACACCCCGATCACCTTCGATCGGGTCGCGCACGCAGCCGGCGTCTCCCGCTCCTGGCTCTACTCCCAACCCGACATCAAGGACCAGATCGAGCAACTGCGCTCGACCCACCCGGCGGGCGCCCTCCTCGCCGCCCATCCCCGCAGCCCACCGCGCCTCCGACGCCTCGCTCCAGCAGCGGCTCCAGGCAGCTCTCCAGCGCAACCGCGACCTCGCCGCCGAAAACCAGCGGCTCCGGCGACAGCTCTCCGAGGCTCTCGGCCAACTCCGCACGTCACCCCGACAGCGCGGTTCGGCAACGATCGGGCCCTGCTGATCCCGAACGATGACCTCCGGACCGCTGCGTCACGGACACCGTCCAAAACGCAACGGTCCAGGTCACCACCATGATCAAAATCTGAGCTCAAGATAACGTACGAGATGTTGATGAGTCAGATTCGCCGGTGGCGGTGGCAACGAGCAGCAGGCTGGCACGCCGCAGAGGACGTGGGTGAGGATGGCGTGGTTGGCTCCGCGGCTCCGTCGACCGTGCTCCGCAGAGGTCTGTTTCGTGATCCGGTTCAGCCGACCGTTGTCGTGGCGTCTGTTCCCCAGCTGGCAAGCAGCCGCAGGGCCGTTGCGGACTCGGAGCCCGGTTCCGCGTGGTACGTGATCAACGCCTGGTCGGGGTCGTCGGGTAGGGGGAACGTCTCGTACGACAGGGTCAGTTCACCCACCAGCGGATGGTTGAACCGCAGCGCCCCATGGCGCTTGCGGCGCACCTCGTGTGCGGCCCAGAACTGGCGGAACTCCTCGCTCCGCACCGACAGTTCGCCCACCAGCGAGGCGAGCTGCGGATCTTCGGGGTGGCTGCCGGCGTGCATGCGCAGGATCCCGGCGATGGCGCCCGCCTTGCGCTCCCAGTCGATGAACAGATCGCGCATGGCGGGCGAGAGGTAGATCAGCCGACCCCAGTTGCGCTCCTCGGGCGGCAGCCCGGCCCAGTTGCCGAACAGCGCGGCGGCCGACCGGTTCCAGCCCAGGATGTCCATGCGGAATCCGTTCACGTACGCGGGCACGTCCGTCATCGTGTCGAGAAGCTGCTGGATGGCGGGGCGCAAGCGCTGGGTCCGGGGTGACGGCCTGCTCGCCCGCTGCCGTGTGGGCTTGGCCAGGTGTGTCAGGTAGGCATGCTCGGTTTCGGTCAGCTGCAGGGCGCGGGCGATGGAGTCCAGCACCTCCACCGACACGTTCGCGCTGTTGCCCTGTTCGAGCTGCGTGTAGTACGAGACCGACACGCCGGCCACCTGCGCCAGCTCCTCCCGGCGCAGCCCGGGCACCCTCCGTCGCCGTCCGTAGTCGGCCAGGCCGACGTCGGAGGGCCTGAGCCGGGCCCGGCGGTTGCGCAGGAATTCGCTGAGCTCCGCACGCCGATCGAGGCCGGCGGCCGGCCCATTGCCAGAGGCACTGAAGCTGGGCATGTTGTCCAGTTTGCCCCATTTCGAACCGCCGTGCCTGCCACTGCCAGCAGTAGGAAACGGAAGGTAGCCAAAGCAAGGGATGGCTGTTCCCGGGCACGAACGGCAGGCTTGGCGATGTTCCGGCCGGAACGGGAACCAGCGCCGATCAGCACGGACGCTCAGCCACGACTGAATCATTCGCCCGTCCGGCTTCTTCCGATCAGTGCCTCCGGCCGACGTGCTGTCGCGGCCCGCCCGGCCACATTTTCTTCTCAGGAGTTTGATGTCTCGTACCTGGTTCATCACCGGAACGTCGCGAGGATTCGGCCGCATCTGGGCCGAGGCCGCGCTGGGCCGAGGCGACAAGGTGGCTGCCACCGCCCGCAACGTCGCCACCCTGACCGACCTCGTCGACCGCTACGGCGACAACGTCCTGCCGATCGCCCTGGACGTCACCGACAAGTCCGCCGTGGACCTGGCCGTGAAGAGGGCCCACGACCACTTCGGGCGGCTGGACGTCGTCGTCAACAACGCGGGATACGGTCTGTTCACCATGACCGAGGAGGTCACCGAGCAGCAAGCTCGCGACCAGTTCGACACCAACGTCTTCGGCGCTCTGTGGGTGACGCAGGCCGTCCTGCCGTATCTGCGGGAGCAGGGCTCGGGCCACATCATCCAGGTCTCCTCCATCGGTGGGCTGCGCGCATTCCCTGTCCTCGGCATCTACAACGCGTCGAAGTGGGCGCTGGAGGGGATGAGCCAGGCTCTCGCCGCCGAGGTCCGCGGCTTCGGCATCAAGGTCACGATCGTCGAGCCGGCCGGCTACGCCACGGACTGGGGAGCGAGCTCTGCGGTGCACTCCGAGCACCTGCCCGCCTACGACGGTGTGCGCGAGGCCGTGGCCGCGTTCTGGAGCGGGACGACCCCCGGCGACCCGCAGGCGACCGCCCCGGCCATCCTCCAGGTCGTCGATGCCGAGGAACCGCCGCTGCGGATCTTCCTCGGCGCCGGCCTGCTCGAGCTGATGCGTGACGAATACGCGCAGCGCATCGCGACCTGGCAGGAGTGGAACCACACCTCGGAAGCGGCCATGGGCAGCCGCCTCGCTGCCTGACCGCACCTCGCCCCGCCGCAGGAGCCTGGACGGACCAGGCCCCACCAGTCTCGACGCTCACCGGCCTCCCGCGACAGAAAACGCCCAGCGGCACACGGCTGTCCGCCGGACGGGGCCGAGAGCACGGGCCTGGCCGAGCCGACCCAGCCGGCTTCCACGGAGCGGAACCGGCCCTGATCCCGCTCGTGACGTACACCGATCCGAGAGAGCGATTCATGGAACCCATACCGGCCGAACCGTCTGACACGGCCGCCGTACCCACCGCACCACCGGTCAGGCCCACCCGGCGCACGTTCATCACGGCGACCACCGCAGCCGGCGCTACCGTCGCGACCGGTGGCCTGGTCGCCGGGGCGTCCAGGGCCGGCACGGCGGTACCCGCCGAGGCGGCATCCGCTGAGGCGCCGCCCACCAGTCCCGTGTCGCTGTCCGTCAACGGCGACCGGCACACCGTCACGGTTGACAACCGGACCTCGCTGCTGGACCTGCTGCGCGAACATCTGGGCCTGACCGGCTCGAAGAAGGGTTGTAACGCCGGTGCCTGTGGGGCGTGCACGGTGCTGGTCGACGGACGGCGGGTCAACTCCTGTCTGACACTGGCGGTACGGCTGGAGGGCGCCGAAGTCACCACCATCGAGGGTCTGGCCGACGGCGACCAACTGCACCCGCTGCAGCAGGCGTTCATCGACCAGGACGCCTTCCAGTGCGGCTACTGCACCCCCGGGCAGATCATGTCCGGCGTCGGCTGCATCCAGGAGGGACACAGCGGATCGGCCGAGGAGATCCGTGAGTGGATGAGCGGCAACATCTGCCGCTGCGGCTGCTATGTGAAGATCGTGCGCGCGGTTGAGCACGCCGCGAGCCGGAAGTGAGTGCCGATGTATCCCTTCTCTTTCACCAAGGTCGCCGGCACCCGTGAGGCGCTGGACGCCGGTCGGCGCGGCGGGCGTTACATCGCCGGCGGCACGACGCTCGTCGACCTGATGCGCGAGACCGTCGAACGCCCCGAGAGGCTGGTCGACATCGGCGCCCTGCCACTGCGGGAGGTCACCGTCACCGCGCGCGGCGGGCTGCGCATCGGCGCCCTGGTGCGGATGGCCGAGGCCGCCGCCCACCCCAAGGTGCGCATCGCCTACCCGGTCATCTCCCAGGCCCTGGAACTGAGCGCGTCCGCCCAGCTGCGCAACATGGCCACGATCGGCGGCAACATCATGCAGCGCACCCGCTGCACGTACTTCCGTGACGTGACCGCCGCCTGTAACAAGCGCGAGCCGGGCTCGGGCTGCGCCGCCCTGCAGGGCTACAACCGCACCCACGCGATCCTCGGCACCTCCGACCGCTGCGTGGCCACCCACCCCTCCGACGTCGCGGTGGCCTTCGCGGCGCTGGAGGCGAGCGTGCACCTGCTGGGGCCGGACGGGGAGCGCAGCGTGCCTTTCGCCGACTTCCTGCTTCAGCCCGGCGACACGCCGAACCGCGAACAGGCTCTCCGCCCAGGCGAATTGATCACGGCCGTGGAGATTCCGCCGCATCCGCGCCCGCTCAAATCGGGCTACCTGAAGGTCCGCGACCGGCAGTCCTACGAGTTCGCACTCACCTCCGCGGCCGTCGCACTGCACATACACGGCGGCGTGATCCGCCAGGCGAAGATCGCCGTCGGGGGCGTGGGCACCGTGCCGTGGAGACTCCCCGCGGTCGAGCGGCAGCTCATCGGCCGGCGACCGTCGGACGTCCTGTGGGCCGAGGCGGCCGATCAGGCGGCGCAGGGGACCCGCCCACTGCAGCACAACCGCTTCAAGGTCGAGTTGCTCAAACGCACCGTCGAACGCCAACTGCGCATCGTAGGAGGTACCAAGTGAGCCCGCAGCCACAGGCGGCAGTCGGAGCGCCGTTGTCCCGGGTGGAGGGGCGCCTGAAAGTGACCGGGCAGGCGAAGTACGCCGCCGAGCACGACATCGGCGGAGTCGTGCACGCCGTCGTCGTCGACAGCAGCGTCGCGCGCGGGCGCATCACCGGCATCGACGCCCGCGCCGCCCTCGCCCAGCCCGGCGTACTGAAAGTGATCACGCACCTCAACGCGCCCAGGCTGGCGTACCGTGACAACCCGGTCTCGCTCGCCCCCCGAGGGGGTCGGCGGCTGCGCGTCTTCCAGGACGACCGCGTCCAGTTCTTCGGCCAGCCGGTCGCCGTCGTGGTGGCCACCACGCTGGAGGCCGCGCAGCATGCCGCCGACCTTGTCGAGATCACCTACGACGTCGAGAAGCCCTCGACCGACCTGACCGACAGCCCGGCCGACGAGCCCCAGACCTACGCTCGGGGCAACGCGGAGCAAGCACTGGGTTCGGCGGGCGTCCGGTTGGAGATGAGCTACCGGCTCTCCCGCAACCACCACAATCCCATGGAGCCGCACGCCACCATCGCCCGCTGGGACGGCGACAGGCTCCGCGTATGGGACAAGACCCAATGGGTGATCGGCGTGCAGCACGAGCTCGCGGCCGTGTTCGGCATCCCGGCGGAGTCGGTGCGCGTCATCTCGCCGTTCGTCGGCGGCGCGTTCGGCAGCGCCCTGCGGACCTGGCCGCACGTCATCGTCGCCGCTCTGGCCGCGCGCGAGGTGGGACGCCCGGTGAAACTCGCGCTGACCCGCAGGCAGATGTACTTCTCGGTGGGATACCGGCCCGCGTACGAGTACAAGCTGCGCCTGGGCAGCGACCGGCGCGGGCGGGTGACCGCGATGGTCCACGAGCTGAAGCACGAGACCTCCCGCTATGAAAGATTCTGGGAGGCCAACCTGGTGCTCGGGCAGATGCTCTACGCCGTGCCCAACGTCAGCCAGTTGGTCCGGACGGTGTCGCTCGACGTGAGCACCCCGCTGTGGATGCGCGGCCCCGGCTACAGCAGCGCCGCCTTCTGCATCGAGTCCGCGATGGACGACCTCGCCTACGAACTGGGCATAGACCCGATCGAACTGCGGCTGCGTAACGAACCCGACGAAGACCCGTCGAACGGACGGCCCTTCTCCACCCGGCGGCTGCGCGAGTGCTTCCGCGAGGGCGCTCGCGAATTCGGCTGGCACCGGCGCAACCCCAAGCCGCGCTCCACCCGCGACGGCGACTGGCTCATCGGCACCGGCGTGGCCACCGGCTGCTACGACGTCTGGCGGGGACAGGCCCAGGCCTACGCCAGGATCGATGCCGACGGCACCGCGGTGGTCGAATCCGCGACCCACGACGCGGGCCCGGGCACGTACACCTCCATGACCCAGGTCGCGGCCGATGCCCTCGGCCTGGAGGTGCGCCACGTCGAGTTCCGGCTGGGCGACTCCACCATGCCGCCGGCCCCGCCACAGGGCGCCTCGCAGACCATGGCCAGCGTGGGATCCGCCGTCCAGGACACAAGCGACAAGTTGCGCACGCAGGCCATCAAGCTCGCCGTCGAGGATGAGGGCTCACCGCTGCACGGCGTCAACGCCGATGACGTCGTGGTCAGCGGCGGCCGGCTGCAGGTGAAGGGCGACCCCGCGCGCGGGGAGACCTACCAGCAGCTCCTTGCCCGCAACAACGGCACCCACCTCATAGCGCGCGGCTCCTACAACCCGGGCGCGGAGTCCCGGTTTTCGATGTACGGCTACGCCGCGATGTTCGCCGAGGTCGCCGTCGACGCCCGCCTGGGGCTGGTACGGGTGAGGCGGATGCTCGGCGTCTACGATGCGGGCCGGATCATCAGCCCCAAGCTCGCCGACAGCCAGGCGATCGGCGGGATGGTGGGCGGCATCGGCATGGCCCTGCTGGAGCACACGGTCACCGACCACCGCGACGGCCGGATCGTCAACGCCAACCTGGCCGACTACCTCGTCCCCGTCAACGCCGACATCCCCGATCTCAAGGCGATCTACCTCGACGGCCGGGACGACGAAGCCGACCCCATCGGAGTCAAGAGCCTGGGCGAGCTCGTGCAGATCGGCGTGGCGCCCGCCATCGCCAACGCGGTCTTCCACGCCACCGGACGCCGCGTCCGCGACCTGCCCATCACCGCCGAGGCCCTGCTCTGAGCCGCCGGGCCGACTCCCTGCAGAAGGACCCCGCACATGCTGAACATCACCGACACGCTGTACCGCTGGTGTCGTGAGAACCGCCTCTTCGCCCTGGCCACTGTCGTGAGCGTCAGCGGCAGCGCGCCCCTGCCACCCGGCACCGGCCTCGCCGTGGACACCGACGGCAACGCGGTCGGCAGCGTCTCCGGCGGCTGTGTGGAGGGCGCCGTCTACGAGCTGTGCCGGCAGGCGCTGGCCGTCGGCGGCGCTCCTGCACGGGCCCGCTTCGGCTACTCCGACGACGACGCCTTCGCCGTGGGCCTGACCTGCGGCGGCGAGATCGAGGTGCTGGTGCAGCGGATGGAGCCGGCGGCAGCGCCGCACCTGGTCGCGGCGCTCGACGAGGTGCTGTGCGACCGCCCTGTGGCCATCGCCCACGTGGTGGACGGTCCCGGGTCGAGGTCGGAGGCGACGCCGATACCTGCCCCGAGCGGCTGTCCCTGCTGATCCACACCAACGCGCGGCTTCCCCGGATGCTGATCTTCGGCGCCGTCGACTTCGCGGGCGCGCTGAGCGAGGCCGGACGCTTCCTCGGCTACCACGTCACCGTGTGCGACGCCCGCCCGGTCTTCGCCACCACCGCACGCTTCCCGCACGCGCACGAGGTCGTGACCGACTGGCCGCACCGGTACCTCGCGGGCACCCACGTGGACTCCCGCACGGCGGTCTGCGTTCTCACCCACGACGCCAAGTTCGACATCCCCCTGCTGCGCCAGGCGCTGAGCCTCCCCGTGGGCTACGTCGGCGCCATGGGCTCCCGGCGCACCCACGAACACCGCCTGAAACCGCTGCGGGACGCCGGGGTGCCGGAGCCGGACCTCGCCCGCCTGCACTCACCGATCGGACTGGATCTCGGAGCCCGTACCCCCGAGGAGACAGCGGTCTCCATCACCGCCGAGATCATCGCCCGCGCCAACCACGCCTCCGGCACACCGCTGTCCCGGGGTTCCGGTCCCATTCACCGGGCCGCGTGAACGCCGAGTGGCACCGAAGACCTGCACGTCGCACAGAGACGCTAAGAGAGTCGAGAACGCATGCGCCAGCACTTGTCGAAAGCTCTCGTGCCCGCCGTCGCCGTACTGCTGCTCGCCATGGGCTGCTCACCGAGCGGCGCGTCCTCTTCCGGAGCGGCCATCGACGCGGCCGGCTCCGGCTCCGGCTCGGGACAGGTGAAGGTGCTGCGGACCGTCACGGAGGGCCTGAACTCACCATGGGGGCTGGTGACGCTCCCTGACGGGGATCTGCTGGTGTCCTCGCGCGACGAGGCCACGATCACCCGCGTCGACGTCGACAGCGGGGGGAAGACGGAACTGGGCGAGGTGCCGGGCGTCTCCGCGCAGGGCGAGGGCGGCCTCCTCGGGCTCGCCCTCTCGCCCGGCTTCGCCGCCGATGGCCTGGTCTACGCGTACTTCACCGCGGCCTCCGACAACCGCATCGTCCGGGTGCGCTACGACGCCACGCGTCCGGAGGGCAAGCAACTGGGACGACCGGACATCGTCCTGCGCGGCATCCCTCAGGGAGGCATCCACAACGGCGGCCATGTCGAGTTCGGCCCGGACGGGATGCTGTACGCGAGCACGGGCGAGTCGGGTGACACCCCACTCGCCCAGGACAGAAACTCGCTCGGTGGCAAGATCCTGCGCATGACCCCTGACGGCAAGCCCGCACGCGGAACCCCGAGCCCGGCTCGGTCGTGTACTCCCTGGGCCACCGCAACGTACAGGGCCTGACCTGGGACGATGACGGACGGCTGTGGGCGTCGGAGTTCGGCCAGGCGACCTGGGACGAGCTGAACCTGATCCGGCCGGGGCAGAACTACGGCTGGCCGGAGGCCGAGGGCCGCAGCGACAGACCGGGACTCACCGGGCCCGTCCGGCAGTGGAGCCCCGCCGACGCCTCGCCCAGCGGCATCGCCCACGCCAAGGGCGCCATCTGGATGGCCGGCCTGCGCGGCCAGAGCCTGTGGCGCATCCCGCTGGACGCATCCGGCCAGGCGGGCGAGCCGGAGGCGTTCCTGCGAGGCTCGTACGGAAGGCTGCGCAGCGTGGTGGCCGCGGCCGACGACCGGCTTTGGCTGATCACCAGCAACACCGACGGCCCGGGCTCACCCGCGGACGGCGACGACCGGATCCTGCTGCTCCAGGTGTCCTGACGACAACACCCCCCACGGCCCGTTCACGGCGTGACCGAACAACTCCCGGGTGGCGGAGGCGCCCAGTCGTGTCTCGCGGCGTTCCCATCCAGCGCGACGTCGCCTGGTCGAGCGTGCGCTAATAGGTGACCACGGCGCGGAAGCGGACGTCGCCCTTGGCGACTCTGTCGACCGCCGTGGCCACCTGCTCCTCCGGGAACGTCTCAACCATAGGGATGACCTTTCCCGCGGCGCCGAGGGCGAACGCCTCCCGGAGGTACTGGGGGCCGTTGTGGGTGGAACCGACCACCTGCAACCGCAGGCCGATAAACGGAAGAGCTCTGCCGGCGGGTGGAATGGAGCGCTCCCAGAAGAGATCGCGTAGCTTCCGGGCTACTACATGCGCGATGTCTGTTCTGTGAACGTTCACAGAACAGGGTGCCGTCAGTTGTCAGTCCAGGGTCGTCAGCTGATGTTGTCGCCGGCCCCTGGCAACGCTGCCAGAGCATGCCGCTCGTGAAACTTTCACCGAACGGGCGTCGGCTCACCAGGGCCATCGCGTAGTTCCGCGCTATCGCCCGGCACCGGCCTTGACGGTGCCGACTCCTCTTCTTACGTTTAAACCGTTTTAACACAAGACGTTAGCGCTTACTTGCCCGCATTCGGCGGATTCCCCACGGGTGAACGGCTTTCCTCGCAAGACCCGCACCCTCACCCAGGAGAGACAGAGCGATGGATCCTCAGCCCGAATCCGCCGGTCCGCGGAGAAGGACCGCGCCAGCCGCTGCGGACGCTTCGCCCCTGGACCGCGGCCATGCTGACCAGGGCCATCAAGGTGAAGGCGGCGACCACCGCCGGTGGGCGCGCCCGACCACCTCAACCCCCGCCAGCGCTTCATCCAGCAGGACGTGGCCGACGCGCCCAGCACGTCTTTCGACCACCCGGCGCGGGCCCCGCTCAGCTTCCGGCACGCTTTCGGCTCCTCCATCACCGGCCTCGCCGGGATGTAGCCGGCCTGCTTCCGCAAACGTTTTACCTTTCCCTCGCCTTGGACGGCTTCCTCGACCTCTGACGGAGTTCCGTGATGAAACACTGCATGACGGTGGCGCGTGCCGCCTTGGTCGCGACGGCCGTGGTGGTGCCCACCGCGTTCATCGGCGCATCAGTGGCAGCCGGCCACGCGGCGGCCGGCGCCGTCTACTACGTCGCCCCGAACGGCAGCGACAGCGCGGCCGGAACGCAGGCCGCCCCATGGGCCTCGATCGCCCGCGCGCAAGCGGCCGCCCAGCCCGGAGACACGGTCTACCTCCGAGGCGGGACCTACGCCTACACCAGGGCGAACAGCACCTGCTCGAGTCAGACCGCCCGAGTCGACGCCATCACCCTGAACAAGAGCGGTAGTTCCGGCAACCTGATCCGCTACTGGGCCTACCCCGGGGAGAAGCCAGTCTTCGACTTCTCCCGCATGACGGACAACTGCCGGATCAAGGGATTCAGCGTCACCGGCAGCTACATCCACCTGAAGGGCCTGGAAGCCAGGGGCGTGCTGCAGAACAACAACCTGAACGCCGAGTCTTGGGGGATCTGGGTCTCGGGCAGCAACAACATCTTCGAGATGATCAACACGCATCACCACATGGGAACCGGCCTGTTCATCAGCGGTGGTGGCGGCAACCTGGTTCTCAACTCCGATTCGCATGACAACTACGACCCGAACAGCTCAGACGGGCCCGGGGAAAACGCCGACGGTTTCGGTGCGCACTACACGCCTGCCGGCCGTACCGCGAACGTCTTCCGAGGGTGCCGTGCGTGGTGGAACGCCGACGACGGTTACGACCTCATCTCCACCTACTCACCCGTGACGATCGAGAGCTCGTGGTCCTGGCGCAACGGCTACCTGCCGGGGACGACGACGCCTTCCGGCAACGGCGTCGGCTTCAAGGTGGGAGGCTTCGGCGCCGAGTACGACGCCGGCGCGGTGAAGCACACTGTCCGCTTCTCGGTGGCCTTCCTCAACAAGGCGGCGGGCTTCTATTCCAACCACCACCCGGTGGCCAATGATTACTTCAACAACACCAGCTACGGAAACCACCCCGATTTCAACATGCTGGGAATCGACTCGAGCGGCGCCGCCGTCGGCCGGGGCAACCTGCGCAACAACATCGCCTACACGGGCACGCTGACGTCGAACATGACCGGTACCAGCTCCGCGTACAACTCCTGGGACCTGGGCGTCACCCTGTCGGACTCCCAGTTCCAGAGCGTGTCGACCTCCGGATGGGATGCGCCGCGCCAGGCCGACGGTAGCCTGCCCGCGCTGCCCCACCTCCGCCTTGCCGCGAACAGCACCCTGATCGACAAAGGCACCAACGTCGGCCTGCCGTACACCGGGCCGGCCCCGGATCTGGGCGCCTTCGAGCGGACCGGCGACACGCCGTCAGCGCAGCGTTACGAGGCGGAGACCGCGCCCGCGGTGTGTCAGGGCACGATCGACACGAATTGGGCCGGATTCTCCGGTAGCGGTTTCTGCAACGGCACCAACGCCACCGGCGCCTACGCCCAGTTCACGGTGAACGCCTCGGCGGCCGGCACGGCGACGCTCGGGATCCGCTTCGCCAACGGCACCAGTGGCGGTACGGAGAGGCCGGCCAACCTGGTCGTCAACGGGTCCACGGTGGCCACGGTGTCGTTCGAATCCACCGGCGCCTGGACGACGTGGGTCACCAAGACCGTGACGGTCCCGCTGAACGCCGGCAGCAACACCATCCGATGGGATCCGACCACGACAGCCGGACTGCCCAACGTCGACTACCTCGACATCAACGGGTGAGCGCGGAAAGCGCGACGCCACTAGAAACGAAAGGCAGCACCATGATTGGTACCTTACGTAAAACTGTGCTGGTCACCGCGGCATGGCTGTTCATGTCAGCGGCGGCACCCGGTGGTATCGCCGCGGCGGCTGAACCCCTGGCGGATCTCAACGACAACGTCTCCGGCTATTCCGCCGCGGATTACACCGCCGACTCGTGGGCGTCCTTCTCCTCTCAGGGAGCGGCCGCGAATGGTCTGGTGATGGTTCGCGGCCTGAAGAGGCTCGTCGCGGACTACAAGACGCGCTCCGCCGGCAAGTACACCGGCGATTCCTGGGCGCCCTTCGCGAAGGCGTTGAACACCGCGGCCGATGTCGCCGCCGACGCTTCGGCAACCGCGTCGGAAGTCGCCGCCGCGAAGACGGCATTGGTGACCGCCGCCGACAACCTGACAGCCACAGACGAGGGGACGTTCCAAACCATCACCAACAATGTCTTCTGGAACGACACCAGCGGCAACCCCATCTATTCACAGGGTGGGGGCGTCTTCAAGTTCGGCGACACCTACTACTGGTACGGCGTGCACTACACCGGCGCCGAGTACTACCGGGCCAATCCGACGAGGAAGTACGACGGCGACGTCAGCTTCGTGTCGATCCCCGTGTACTCGTCCAAGGACCTGGTGAACTGGAAGTTCGAGAACCGCGTCGCGACGCGCTCCACCGGCGTCGGCAGCGGCGCCAACATGGGCGGCGCGGGCTGGGTCGGGCGGCTCGGTGTCTCGTACAACGAGAACACCGGCAAATACGTGCTCGCCGTGCAGATGTGGCACACGGGCAGGGGCGGGCACGGTGTCCTGCTGTTGCAGGGCGACTCGCCGACCGACACCTTCGACTACGGCTACTTCCAGACCCAGATCACCAACTCGCCGACGACCGGTACGGGGGACCAGACCGTCTTCACCGACGACGACGGCAAGGACTACCTGATCTTCTCCAACCGCGAAGGGCGGTCGCGCGGCTTCGTGGCCAAGTTCCGGGAGTCCGACTCGCTGCGGATCGAGCCAGGCGTGGAGATCCGCCGCGGCGACGGTCGCGAGGGCAACGCCATGTTCAAGCTCGACGGCAAGTACTACCACGCGGCGTCGGACCTGCACGGCTGGAACACCTCTGTCAACTACGTCAATGAGTCGACCAGCAGCAACGTCCAGGGCTCCTACAGCAGCGAGTACGTCCTTGCCGGCACCGAGATGGACTACAGCCACGTGACCCAGACCGGGTTCTTCGTGACGGTCAAGGGCACCAAGCAGAACACGGTGATCTACGCCGGCGACCGCTGGGCCGACTTCGCCTGGAACGGCATCGGATACAACCAGTGGGTGCCGATCACCAAGACCGGCGCGCGGCCACAGTTCCACTCGATGAGCCAGTGGCAGTTCAACATCACGACCGGAGAGTGGCGCGTCGGGCCGGCGAACAACTACATCCTCAACCCCGACATCCAGGCCGACCGCATCATCGTCTCCAGTGTGCGCGGATGGCGGAACCTCGGCGGTTCGGTGACCAACGTCGACGGTGGTGCGAACGGGTCTCGCTTCGCCCTCCAGGTGAGCAACAGCGGCGGCGTCGAGCAGCGGATCGCATCGGTACCCGCAGGCGCCTACACCCTGTCCCTGCACGCTCGGGGCAGCGCCGGACAGGTCGTGATAACCGGCTCCAACGGCAGCCAACGCACCCTCAGCATCCCGTCGTCGAGCGGCTGGGCCAAGCGCGAGCTCACCGGCATCGCACTGCCCAGCGGGGCCGCCACCGTCACCGTGCGGGCGTCGGGTTCGGGCGGTGTCATCGTCGACCAGCTCTCACTCGTCAAGACCTCTCCCGACACGCCACCGCCTCCGGGGCGTTACGAGGCGGAGACCGCGCCGGCGGTGTGTCAGGGCACGATCGACACGAATTGGGCCGGCTTCTCCGGCACCGGCTTCTGCAACGGCACCAACGCGGCCGGCGCCTACGCCCAGTTCACGGCGAATGCCTCGGCGGCCGGCACGGCGACGCTCGGGATCCGCTTCGCCAACGGCACCAGCGGCGCCAGGGCTGCCAACCTGGTCGTCAACGGGTCCACGGTGGCCACGGTGTCGTTCGAATCCACCGGCGCCTGGACGACGTGGGTCACCAAGACGGTGACCGTTCCGCTGAACGCCGGCAGCAACACCATCCGGTTGGACCCGACCGCCGCCGACGGCCTGCCCAACGTCGACTACCTCGACGTCAGCGTCGGTGCTGCCTAGCCACCGCACCGTGGCGCAGGCACGCCGCCACCTCTGCCTGCGCTCGCACCATCCCGTAAGAAGCCGATGGCCGGCGTGCCGCGTATGCGGCACGCCGGCCAGTACAGACCCCCATGAGATCCAGCGGTCTGGCGGCCCCGCACCACCGGGCCGCCAGACCGCGAACTGCGCCGATGGCGAGTTGTCCTCAGCCTAGGGAGCCTCGCTGGTCAGCGGCACCTAGCGGATTGTTAACGCTAACAAGGAGGTACCCGTGCAAGGACCGAACGACCGCTGTCGAAAGGACTCCGACATGTCCCGTGCTAGCTATCGGGTCTTACTTGCCGCGGTGACGGCGCTGTGCATGGCGCTGTCCGTCGGCGTCGCGCAGCCGGCCTCCGCCGCACCGGGCGTTCCGTACGCCAATCCGATCAAGTCTCAGAAGGGGGCCGATCCCTGGCTCGAGTACTACAACGGCAACTACTACCTGATCACGACCACGTTCACCAACAAGCTGCTGATGCGCAAGTCGCCGACGCTGGCCGGGCTCGCCACCGCGCCGAGCGTGCAGGTCTGGGAGGACAGCACGTCATCGCGCGGGACGAACTTCTGGGCCCCCGAGATCCACTTCATCAACAACCGGTGGTATCTGTACTACTCCGGCGCCCAGGTCGGCGCCGCCTGCTGCGACACCCAGCGCACCCACGTGCTGGAGAGCGCCGGTACGGACCCCATGGGCCCATACACGTACAAGAACAGGCTCGCCGGCTCGAACCTCACCCCGGGCGGCTGGCTCATCGACGCCAGCGTGCTGCGGCTCAACGGCTCGCTCTACCTGCTCGGCAGCGGGTTCGTCAACGGCAGTGCGCAAAGCCTGGTGATCGCACCGATGAGCGGCCCGTACACGCTCGCCAGCAGCACGTTCAGCATCATCTCGCAGCCGACCCACTCGTGGGAGCGGTCCGGTTCGCCGGTCAACGAGGCCCCGGTGGCGCTGCAGCGCAACGGCCAGACCTTCGTCGTCTTCTCGGCGAGCTCGTGCCAGACCGCCGACTACAAGCTGGGCATGCTCACCTACAACGGCGGCGACCCGCTGTCCGCCTCGTCCTGGACCAAGGCGGCCAACCCGATCTTCCAGCGCAACGACGCCAACAGGGTCTACGGGCCCGGCCACAACGGCTTCTTCACCTCCCCGGACGGCACCGAGAACTGGATCGTCTACCACGCGAACTCAGCCTCCAACGGCGGCTGCGGCAACGGGCGGACCACCCGGGCGCAGAAGTTCACCTGGAACGCGAACGGAACGCCGAACCTCGGCACTCCGGTGGCGGCCGGCGTGACGCTGGCCGGCCCGGCCGGCGAGACCGCGGCCACGCCGTCGGCGTACCGGATCGTCAACCGCAACAGCGGCAAATGCCTGGACGTGTCCGGCGCCTCCAGCGCCGACGGTGCGGACGTCATCCAGTGGAGCTGCAACGGCGGCACCAACCAACAGTGGCGCATCGAGGATCTGGGCAACGACACCAGCCGACTGGTCAACGTCCGTAGCGGCAAGGTGCTCGACGTCAACGCCTGCGGCTCGGCCGACGGCACCAACATTCAGCAGTGGTCGTGGCTGAACAACAACTGCCAGAAGTTCCGCATGATCGTCACCGATCAGGACGGCTGGGTGCGGCTGGTCAACGTCAGCAGCGGCAAGGTCGCCGACGTGGCCGGCTGCGGCACTGCCGACGGAGCCGACGTACGCCAGTGGAGCTGGCTGAACAACAACTGCCAGCAGTGGCAGCTGCAGCCCGTCTAAGGGAGGAGTTATCGATGCGTAGACGTACTTTCCTCGCGCTCCCCGCGCTGGGCGCGGCGGCAAGCCTGATGGACGGATCCACAGCGTTGGCGTCACCGGCGGTGACGTACACCAACCCGCTGATCGCGCAGCGGGCCGACCCGCACATCGTCCGGCACACCGACGGCTATTACTACTTCACCGCGACGGCGCCGGAGTACGACCGGATCATCCTGCGCCGGGCGACGACGCTGCAGGGGCTGGCCAGCGCGAGCGAGTCGGTGATCTGGCGCAAGCACGCCAGCGGTGACATGGGTGCGCACATCTGGGCGCCGGAGATCCACTTCATCAACGGCAGGTGGTATATCTACTTCGCTGCGGGCCGCAGTAACGACATCTGGCGGATCCGGATGTGGGTGCTGGAGAACAGCAGCGCCGACCCGTTCACCGGTACGTGGGTCGAGAAGGGGCGCATCGTCACCCACCTGGACACGTTCTCGCTGGACGCGACCACGTTCGTGCACAACGACACCCGCTACCTGTCCTGGGCACAGCAGGACCCGGCGATCAGCGGCAACACCAACCTGTATCTGGCGCTGATGAGCAACCCGTGGACGATCTCCGGCACTCCGGTACGGCTGAGCGTGCCGACGCTGTCGTGGGAGACCATCGGGTACAAGGTCAACGAAGGCCCGTCGGTGCTCATCCGCAACGGCAAGGTGTTCCTGACCTACTCAGCCAGCGCCACGGACAGCAACTACTGCATGGGGATGCTGACCGCGTCGGCGTCCAGCAACCTGATGAACCCGGCGTCGTGGAGTAAGAAGCAGCAGCCGGTGTTCAGGACCAACGCCACGACGAGCCAATACGGCCCGGGGCACAACTCGTTCACGGTCTCCGAGGACGGGCAGAGCGACATACTGGTTTACCACGACCGCGGCTACAGGGATATCAGCGGCGATCCGCTGAACGACCCGAACCGGCGGACCCGAATCCAGAAGCTGTACTGGAACGCCGACGGCACACCGAACTTCGGCACCCCGGTGCCGGACGGGGCGACGCCGTACCGGTTCAGGTCATACAACTTCCCAGACCGGTTCATCCGTCAGGTCTCGTTCCGCGGGCGAATCGACGCGGACATGACGAACCTGGCCGAGTCGCAGTTCCGCATCGTCACCGGGCTGGCCGGGAGCGGCACGGTGTCGTTGGAGTCGACCAGCAACCCCGGCTACTACCTGCGGAACCGAAACTATGAGATCTGGCTGGACAAAAACGACGGCACAACGGGGTTCAAGAACGGCGCGAGCTTCACCCGGCGGGCAGGCCAGTCCGACTCGGCCGCGGTGAGCTTCGAGTCGGTGAGCGCCCCGGGCCGCTACCTCCGCCACTACAACTACGTGCTCTACGTGCAGCCGTTAAGCACCGCCACCGACCGCGCGGACGCCACCTTCTCCCTGGAGTAGCCGGTGCACGCCAGCTCGACGGCCGACGGTCCCGCAGGGCCATCCAGTGGCCCTGCGGGACCACCGGCACGAACCAGCAATGGACACGCGCGGCAGCGTGATGTGCATGCATCCTCGCGGGAGAAAGTGCATGCGGCTGCACCGCATGCGCTTCTCCCCGCCGGATGATCTGGGCATCGAGGCCACGCGACTGATCGTGCTCATGCCGAAGCCTGTGACGCCGAATACCTGGTTGCCCTAGCCGATAACGACATGGGGCGAGCCCAGCGAAGTCCGCCAGGCCCGCCGGGTTCTAGGGCGTCGTGACTTCGAGGTAGTCGATGTTGGGCAGGCCGCTGGCCGTCGTGGGGTTGAACCTGATGGTGTTGCCGCCCGCGTTCAGCGTGACGGTCAAGGTCTTGGTGACCCATGTAGTCCACGCGCCGGTGCCCTCGAACGACGGGGTCTGCACCGCCGAGCCGTTGACGAGCAGCGAGGCCGGCCGCGCGGTCGCGACACCGTTGGCGAACCGGACCAGCAGCGTCGCGGTGCCCGCCGTGCTCGCGTTGACTGTGAACTGAGCGTAGGCCCCCACCGCGTTGTTGCCGTTGCAGAATCCGGTACCTGAGTAGCCCGACCAGTTGGAGTCGATGGTGCCAGTGCACACCGCCGGCGAAGCTTCCGCCTCGTAGCGGGTGGCCGACCCAGGACCGCCGATGGCGCTCATAATGGCGCCGATGATTCCTGGTTGGGTCACCGTGTTGGTGTTTCGATTGAACAGCCCAAACCCGTATTGACCGTTGACGCCATTGTCCCAGTAAATAGTGGCTGCTCCGTACTTCTTGGCGGTGGCCGCCATGGTGCGCGCGAAGTCCGCGCGGTACCTGTTGTTCGACGAATCAAAGGATGACTTGTCGATCGAGCCGTATTCACCGACGACTACCGGGTATCCTCTGACGATGAAACTGTCGTACGTCTTCTTCAGCTGCGAATCCATGTAATCCTCCTGTCCCCAGGTGGATGTTCTCGATGGGTTGGTCGCTGCCGGTCCCCACTGCGTGATCGTGCCGTTTTCCTCTCCGGCGAAGTCCCACGGAGCATAATAGTGAACGGAGATCATGATTCTCTGCTCATTGCTGGGGATGGAAGGCGATCGGTAGTTGTCCGTCGGAATCACGAAGCCGTAGTTCCCGGTAGTGTAATCGATATTCGTGTTCCAGCCAGGAACAAGCAGCCATCGTGAACTGTTGTTTCCGCCAGCTCTTCTTGTGGTGTCCACGAAGATTTGGTTGTAGCTGTTGATGTTTGAGTAGCACGGTTGAGTGGGATTGCCGTACTGTCCGTCGAATTCTTCGTTCATGGATTCGAAGATCAGGCGTTGGTCGTAATTTTGAAACCTGGACGCGAGTTGTTGCCAGACCTTCTGATACTTGGCCTTGATCGCTGTTTGATTGGAGGAATCGCAAATCAGCCAGGCGTATGGAATGGTTTTGTAGCCGTCTCCATGTATGTCGAGCACCACATACATGCCTCGGTTGTACGCGTAGTTGACGACTTCCTGAATCCTGTTCAGCCAGGAAGAGTTGATCGTGTAGTCCGGGCCGGCCCCGATATGCCTCAAATACGAGACCGGGATCCGGATCGTATTGAAGCCTGCCGACTTCACCTTGTCGATGAGAGCCTGTGTTACGGTCGGATTGCCCCACGCCGTTTCACTGGGATATCCGTCGACGTTGGCTTCCAGCTGGTTCCCCAGATTCCAGCCCGCTCCCATGTCGGCAACGATCTGCGACGCGTTGAGCTGTGTCGTGGTGTCGGCCGATGCATGAGTGGTCAAGCCGGACACCGATAGGGCGGCCGACAGCATGCAGGCCAGGAGAATGACCCTGATCTTCCTTACTGTTGGAACCATGGGTATTTCCTCTCTTCCAGGCTTGGCGTGCCCAGGAGCAGTTTCGTCCAGCCAAACCTCTCGATCGGTGGTGGCGGGCTCTTCTCGTCGCACTTGTGAGTTTTTGCGCAATGTGGACCGCCCCGGGGATCTTGGAGGCTACGATTCCTGCGAACTTGCGAATGACGTAGTAGATCCCTGCGCCTTATAGAAGGCGTCCTCGTACTCCCTCGGCGGAATATTACCACAGAATGAGTGAA
>NZ_JBQQBQ010000080.1:0-36990 GCF_052245915.1 Nonomuraea sp. 10N515B | reverse complement strand
GTTCTCGATATCGTCGATATCGAGAACCGCCCGCCCTGGCACATGATTAAGCCGAGGTACCTGTGTTTTTGTTTCGACATCGCCTCGCCGGAGCGCGCGACCTGTCTGCCGACACAGGCACCTCGGCCGCAGTTCACGCCGACCGGGATCCGGTGGCATGACCTGCCCTGCGGTCGCTCAGCACTCTCCTGCCGAGCGTTGCAGGATCAATTCACTCAGTCTTCATTGTCATTGAAGAGGCCGTTGAACGGGAACTGGCCCTCGTTTTGCTCGTGCTTCTGCTTCTGGTGGTGGTGCTGCCTCTGGCTCTGGTGGTTGTTGTTGTGGATCCAGATGCGTACCTTCTGCCTGCCGTGGTGGCGGTTATGGTCGCCCCAGCCGTGGCCCGTGACGAAGCCGCCCGCCACCGAGGTGACTGCGGAGCCCGTGGCGGCGTTGGCGGTCGAGGCGCCGGTCAGCGCGGCAATGGCGCCGGACACTGCGGTGACGACGGCGAGAGTCGCGGCGGTCTTGAGCTTGGGCATTTTTCCCCCCAAAGGTTCTGTTGCCCCTGTTCTCCATATTTTCCGGACTACGTGGAAAATATCGGTGGATGACGGCTAATGTGCCATCTGTCCAATTTGTTTCCCGGGCGGCCTGGGCTAAACGGGCCTCGCGGCAATTTACCGTTCTTCAACGCTCTCATCGCCTTCTTTGGGCGTTTCGCGGAGTTGGATGACTGGTCCGTATCGCTTTCCCCTTGTGAGGTGAAACGGAGGACTGTAAACGCACAAAAGCGCTCTCGACATTTCACTGTCGAGAGCGCGGGTGTGTGATATGGCTGCTTGCGGAGAAGCATCCTCGAGCTTCTCTCGGCGGGGGCACAAAAAAGGAGTGCCTGCGTTCCGCATCGGGTCATCGCTTCGGTGAAGCGGATGACGCCGGTGCGGGACACAGGCACTCTGGTGCGGCTCGGGACGACCGGGATGCGGTCGCCTGATCGCCACTCTTCGATTCAATGCGCTCATTTAGGGCGCTTCTTACTAGGGGACTATCGCATCAGCTCCCTCAGGGCGCCGGCGGGTACTCCAGCAAGTTCTTGTTCTTGTTCTCGTTCTCGTTCTTGCTCTTCTGGAACTGGGCCTCCGCCTGCTCCTGGTCCTGCCTGTGGGCCTGGTTCTGGGTCTGGTGGTTGTTGTTGTGGATCCAGATGCGAACCTTCTGCTTGTTCCTGTGACGGTGCTTGCCGTGGCCGCCGCCCCAGCCCCAGCCCCCGCCGCCGGCGACGAAGCCCTCGCCCGGCGTGGCGTTGGCAGGTGAGGAGGTGGTCAGCGCGGCAGCACCGGTCATGGCTGCGCTAGCTGCGAAGAGAGCCGCGATGGCAGTCTTGAACTTGGGCATTGAATTTCCCCCCAAAGGTTCTGTTGCCCCTGTTCTAAATATTTTCCGGACTGCGTGGAAAATATCGCGGATAGTGGCGATTGCACCATCCGTTGCATTTCATATTTCCCGGCCGACTGTCAGGTAAACGGGCTTCGTGGCGTTTTGCTCTACTCTGACGTTCTCATTGCTCTCATTAAGCATTTATGAAATGAGTTGATGCGATTTGTCCGAATTGCTCTTAATGTGGCGAAGCGATCTGCCGTTGATGCGGGTAAATGCGCTCTCGCTGGCCAATGCGGCGAGGGTGCGCCTCGCTGGGTCCCGCGATTGGTTGTATTGCTGGCAAGCTGGACTTATCGATCTTGGACTGCGGGTGCGTCCGGTTAGGGATGGCTTGGCCGGAGTTGTTGCCGGCGGGCCCAGGCGTCCAGTCGTTTGATTGCTTCGTGATCGGGACTGCCGTATGGGGCGGTGAGCAGCACGATGGCTTGTTCCTGATCGTCGATGCTGGTCAGGGCCTGCCAGTCCAGGCTGAACTCCCCGACGACGGGATGGCGGAGGAGGCTACGGCCTGAGGTGTGCACGGTCACCAGGTGGTCGGCCCACCAGGTGCGGAAGTCCTCGTCCCGTACCGACAGCTCGCCTACGAGTTCTTGCAGCCGGGGCTGATCGGGGTAGGCCCCCGCGGCCATGCGCAAGCTGGAGACCGCCTCTTGTGCGCGGGCGCGCCAGTCGGCTTGCAGAGACCGGACGTGATCTTCGAGGAAGATCAGACGCACGTAGTTGCGGTGGGCCGGCTTCATGGCGGCCAGGTCGCCCAGCAGAGCGGTGCCCAGCAGGTTCCAGGCCAGGATGTCCAGGTAACGGCCGAGTACGAGGGCGGGGGTGTCGACGAGGTTGGCCAGCAGCCGGGCCGTCTGCGGGGTGATGCGCTGATCGGCCTCACCGGACTGCTCCTGCGCCTCGGGGTAGGCCAGCTGGAACAGATGCCGTTGTTGATCGTCGTTGAGACGCAGCGCGCGGCCGATGGCGTTCAGGACCGACCGGGAGGCGGTGCGTACCCGGCCCTGCTCGAGGCGGGTGTAGTAGTCGGTGCTGATCCCGGCCAGTAGGGCCACTTCTTCCCGGCGCAGGCCTGGAACCCGTCGGGGGTATGGCGGTTCGGGCAGGCCATGCTCGGCTGCGCTGACGGCGGCGCGTCGGGCGGTGAGGAAATCGGCCAGCGGTCCCCTGGAGGAGGCAACCTCAATGCTGTCCATATCCGTCGATGATTGCACCGGTGCGGAGAAATTTCCTTGGAAGAGTCTTCCTAGGAATAACCGATCCCTGCAGCTCAGCGGCGTGATATGTGAGGGTGGATCCTGGAGGGAAGAGTCGGCCTTGCGGTGCCGGAGGGGGGTTGTGAGGCCGCCTTCCCTCTCTTGCGCCTGGAGCCGGAGCGGCTCTGAACGGCGGTCGGCCTCGGAAGCGACCCTCGCAGTAAGTAAGTGAAGCAGAGTGCCTGCGCCTTCGCGTCGCTCGTCGCTTCGTCGGAGCGGATGATGTCGCTGGGTGACACAGGCACTCGGCTACGGGCTTCACGTCACTCGGGATACGGTCGCAAGAGCCCCGGTTGGACCGTTCGGCGCACTGTGCGCTCGGCTCAAGGGCTGCCGGTGACCGTGTTGTCGACGGCATTTTCGACCGCATTGTCGAGCGTGTCCGTGCTGTCGACCTTGTTGTCGGCCTTGTTGTCCGCCGTGTTGTGCAGGGACTGAGCCTGAGCCAGTTTCTGGTCCTCGTCCTGGCGGGCATCCTGGGCCTGGCTCTGCTGGTTCTTGTTGTGGATATGGATGTAGATCTTCAGTCGGTAGCGGCCGTGGCGAATCGTTCCGCTCCATCCACAGCGCTTGCGGCAGCCGGCCAAATAGCCGGCCGTGGCGGTGGTGGCGGCGGAGGCGGTGGTCGCGCCGGCAGCAGAGGTGGTGGTCAGCGCGTCCAGACCCGCGACGGTGCCGGCCATGGCGGCGCTGAGGCCGAGGCCTGCGACGACACTCTTGAACTTGGGCATTGGAATCCTCCCAAAGGTCGGTTGCCCTGTTCTTGACGTTTCCCGATTGATCGACAAACACCGTGGATGGCTGGCTAATGCGTCATCCGTGTTCATTCTTGTTTCCGGGTACTAATGTCGCGTAACGGGCCTCATGATGTTTTGCTCCTCACTAACGCTCTCGTTGCTATTATTCGGCAACTTTCGCGTAAATTGAGATGCTTTGTCCTTTTTGGGGGTGATGGCCGTCCGTCGGCTCCGTGGAGCGCGGGGACGCATGAATGCGCCCTCGGCAGTGAATTGCCGAGGGCGCATGTGGTGCGATCCGGTGATCTGAGCGTTCGGTGGGCCTCTTTCCTGGTCTGGCTCTTGAGTCTGTGCCGGTGCTCCGTGTCGGTTCGTCGCTTCGATGCTGCGCGATCATGCTCACGGAGTTCGGTCACGGCTCACGTCGACCGGGATGCTTTCGCAGGGCCGCTATCCGATCGCTCAGGACCTTCCCGTCGATCGCTCCAAGGTCACTGCCTGGAGCTGTCAGTCATCCTCATCCTCGAGGACGTTGAACGGGAACTGGGCCTGGCCCTGCTCGTGCTTCTGGCCCTGTCGCGAAGCCTGGTTCTGGCTCTGCTGGTTGTTGTTGTGGATGTGGATCTTGATCTTCTGCTTGTGGCGGTTGTGGTGGCGGCCCCATCCGCCGCCGCCGCCCCATCCGCCGCCGCCCCAGCCCCAGCCGCAGCGCTTGCGGCAGCCGGCGAGGAAGCCGGTCGTGGTGGTGGCGCCGGAGGCGGCGGAGGCGGTCGTCGCGCTGGCGGCCGAGGCTGTGGTCACCGAGCCCATGCTGATGGCGCCGCCGGTCGCTGCTGTGCTGATCGCCAGCCCTGCGACGATTGTCTTGAACGTGGGCATTGAGTTCCCCCCCAAAGGATCGATTGCCCTGGTTCCCGACATTTTCTAGTTGATCGGAAAATGTCGTGGATGGCGACAATGCGTCATCTGTCCCTTTGATGTCCGATGCGGAGGTTCCACAAACGAGCATCGAACGGTTTTGCTATACACGAACGCTCTCATTGCTCCCGATAAACTTAAATCAAATGAATTGAGATGATTTGTCCGACTTCCTCGACGGGCGGCGGCGATGCGGCACTCTCTATGCCCTATAAAATGGCGATAAGTACGAAATGTCCGATATGGGGCTGTCTGGTGCTGCGGCATGGTTATCGTGGGGGTTAACGACAAGCAGCGTGGGAGTGACGACGAGGAGGAGGCATGGCAACCAAGCCGATCCCGCACTGGCCAGGACGCATGCTGGGCTCAGTGCACGTCAGGTCCACCCCCCGGGGGCCCGCCGAGCAAGCGGTGTTCGTGCACGGATTGGCCGGCTCGGCCACCAACTGGACCGACCTCATGGACGAGCTCAAGGAGACGGTCACCGGCCACGCGCTCGACCTGCCGGGCGCCGGATACTCGCCCGCGCCCGACGACGGCGACTACACAGTCGCCGGGCAGGCCAGGGCCGTGATCGGCCTCATGGAGGAGACGGGCCCCGCCCACCTGTTCGGCAACTCCATGGGCGGCGCGATCGCCGTCAGGGTCGCCGCCACCCGCCCCGACCTGGTCCGCTCGCTCACGCTCATCTCGCCCGCACTCCCGGACCTGCTCCCCAGATACGGCCCCATCCGCGTGGCCGCCGCCGCGATCCCCATGCTGGGTGAGTGGGTGACGGGCATGATGCGCATGGTCCCGGCCGAGCAACGCGTCCACGCCACCGTGTCCATGGTCTGGGCCGACGCGAACGCCGTCCACCCGGTACGCCTGAGCGACGCGATCAACGAGCTCCGCAGGCGCGACGACGTCCCGTACGCCGGAGCGGCGATGATCGGCGCGGCCCGGGGCATCGTGGCCGAATACTTCCGCCGCGGTGAGGACAACCTCTGGCGCCAGGCGGCCAGGGTCCGGGCGCCGACGCTGATCATGCACGGCCGGCGCGACCGCCTCGTCCGCCCGGCCATGGCCGCGAAGGCGCTGCGTACGTTCGCGAGGGCCAGGATCGTGTTGCTGCCGACGGCGGGTCATGTGGCGATGATGGAGCTGCCGCAGGTCGTGGCGGCCGAAGCACGCCGTCTGATCGGTGAGACTCGATTGGGGAATGCCCCACTCGCCAGCTAGGTTTCAAGGTGAGGACAGGGATCCCCTGGATAACGGGAGCGTAGAAAGTGTCGTTGCCACCGCTGGTCGAGCCGGCCGCAGAGCTGACCGTCGACGAAGTGCGCCGCTACTCGCGTCACCTGATCATTCCCGACGTGGGCATGGCGGGGCAGAAGCGGCTGAAGAATGCCAAGGTGCTGTGTGTGGGCGCCGGGGGACTGGGCTCGCCCGCGCTGATGTACCTCGCGGCGGCGGGTGTCGGCACCCTCGGCGTCATCGACTTCGACGTGGTCGATGAGTCCAACCTGCAGCGGCAGATCATCCACGGCCAGTCCGACGTGGGCCGGCTGAAGGCCGAGAGCGCCGCGGCGTCGGTCCGCGAGATCAACCCGCTGGTCGACGTCGTCATTCACAACACGGCGCTGACCACGGAAAACGTCATGGAGATCTTCTCCGGCTACGACCTCATCGTCGACGGCACCGACAACTTCGCCACCCGCTACATGGTGAACGACGCCGCGGTGCTGCTCGGCAAGCCGTACGTCTGGGGCTCGATCTACCGCTTCGACGGCCAGGCCAGCGTGTTCTGGGCCGAGCACGGCCCCTGCTACCGCTGCCTCTACCCGGAGCCCCCGCCTCCCGGCATGGTGCCCTCGTGCGCCGAGGGCGGCGTGCTCGGCGTGCTCTGCGCGTCGATCGGCTCCATCCAGGTCAACGAGGCCATCAAGCTGCTGACCGGCATCGGTGACCCGCTGGTCGGGCGACTGATGATCTACGACGCCCTGGAGATGAAGTACCGCGACGTCAAGGTCCGCAAGGACCCGGAGTGCGTCCTGTGCGGCAAGAACCCGACGGTCACCGAGCTGCTCGAGGACTACGAGGCCTTCTGCGGCGCGATCTCCGACGAGGCCGCCGAGGCCGCCAGCGGCTCCACGATCACCGCGCTGGAGCTCAAGGACATGCAGGAACGGGGCGACAACATCTTCCTCGTGGACGTGCGTGAGCCGAACGAGTACGAGATCGTCTCGATCCCCGGCGCCACGCTGATCCCCAAGGGCGAGTTCCTCAACGGCTCGGCCCTGGAGAAACTGCCGCAGGACAAGCGCATCGTCCTGCACTGCAAGTCGGGCGCGCGCTCGGCCGAGGCCCTGGCGGTCGTCAAGAACGCCGGGTTCTCCGACGCCGTCCACGTGGGCGGCGGCGTGCTCAGCTGGGTCAAGACCGTCGACCCCAGCCTGCCCAGCTATTAAGCATCTTCTGGCGGTGCTCTGCCGGACGCCCCGGTTAAGGTCGATGGCGTGAACCCATCCCGCCCCTGGCCGACCCTGGTGGTGGCCTCCGCGCTGACCCTGGTCTGCGCGGTGGCCGCCGGGGTCGCGGGCAGCGCGGCGGGCACCGAGCTCACCCGCGGCCCGAGCACCGCCGAGCTGCACGCGGCGGCCAAGCGGGAGGTCGCCGAGCGCTGGCGCACCTGGCCCGCGGGACGTATCTTCCCCGCCACATTGCCGTACTCCGCCGAGCAAGGGGGGCAGGAGCGGGCCAGCAGGATCGGCATTTCCCCGCACACCGCGTGCGACTCCGTGGACGCCAAGGCGGCCAAGGCCCTGCGTAAGGCGGGTTGCCGCGGCCTGCTGCGCGCCACCTACATCGACGCCCTGCGCGGCGTGCTCGTCACCGTCGGCGTGGCGGCCCTACGGGACGAGCTGGGCGCCGTGCGGGCCAAGTCCGCGTTCGCCGACAGCGGCAAACCCGTGCCCGGGCTGAGCCCGCTGGCCTTCGGCAATACGATCGCCCACCGCTTCACCCCTGCCGTGCGCCAGGCCGGGTCGGTCCGGCAGGCGGGACCCTACCTGGTGCTGACCACGGCCGGTGAGGTGGACGGCCGGCCGGGGAGCGCGGTCGGCGAGTCGCGCCCGGACATCTTCGCCTTCGCCACCGAGATCTCCGAGCATGTGCTGACCAGTCTCAGCACGCCCAGGATGCCCGATTGCACCGCAGAGGAATGGCAGTGCTGAGCCAGGGCACTCGAGCACCTGTGCTGAGACGCGTGGTGTCGGTGGCGGTGGCCGGGATGCTGCTGTTCGTGGCCTCGCCCGCGCGGGCCGACGATGTGCGCGGCGGGCAGCGGCAGGTGATCAAGACGCTGGAGCTGACCCAGGCGTGGCGCGTCAGCAAGGGCGTCGGGGTCACGGTGGCGGTGCTCGACTCCGGCGTCGATCCACGCCATCGCGACCTCATCGGCTCGGTCCGGGTGGGCAGAGATTTCACCGCGGGCGCCAATCCGCCCGGGGTGGGTCCGCGCAGGTTGCACGGCACGTACATGGCCTCGCTGATCGCCGGGCACGGTCATGGCCGCCAAGGAAAGCTGGGGATCATCGGCGTCGCGCCCGAAGCGGACGTACTGTCAGTAAGGGTCATTCTCGAGGACGAGGAGCCGGGTTTCCGGGAGTTCAACTCCGCGGAGCGCTTCGAGAACGTCGTGGCCCGAGGCATCAGGTACGCGGTCGACGAGGGGGCGGACGTGATCAACATGTCGATCTCCAAGGAGCTGGCGACCCGGGAGGAGCGGGCGGCCATCCGCTACGCCATCTCCAGGGGCGTCGTGCTCGTCGCGGCCGCGGGCAACGACGGCGACCGGAAGATCGACCGCGATTTCGCGCCGTACTCCTACCCGGCGGCGTTCCCGGGGGTGGTCTCCGTGGGGGCGACGGACCGGCGGTTGCGGCGGGCCACGTTCTCCAACTGGAACTCTTCGGTGCAGGTGGCCGCGCCCGGCGTGGACATCATGGGCGCCGGACCCGGCGACGAGTACTGGGTCGGCAGGGGGACCTCGCAGGCGACGGCCCTCGTATCCGGCGTCGCCGCCCTCATTAAGGCGAAATATCCGGATATGTCGCCGCCGCTCGTTGCGCAGGCCCTCACCGCCAGCGCCACCGACCGCCCGCCCGGCGGCTACGACACGGCCACCGGCTTCGGCGTCGTCAACGCCTCCCGCGCCCTGGCCGAGGCCGGCCGGCTGGCGGGGCACACCGAGACCGCGACGGGCGCCGGGGCTCAGGACCCCGCCAAGCCCGTGGCCGGCGGCGGGCAGGCCGGTCCGATCAAGGTCATCGTCAGGGACGACGAGCGCGTCAGGGTCTACGCGGCCATCGCCGCCGCGGCGGCCGCGGGCGCGATCGCGTCGCTGACCGTCATATTCATCCTGGTCAGACGCGTGCGCCGGGCGCACAGCTCGCAAGACGCATGATCTCTCCACTAAAGGGGACGAAATAGACAGGCCATGAACGCAGGAAGAGGCGGTGGTGAAGGCACGTAGGTCGATCTCAGGGCTGCCGCGCTCTGGAGGCGAATCCGCCCCGGGACGCAGGAACCCACTCGGCGCCACCACCGGCCGCCGGTCACGCGTGCGTGCCTGGCCGGCCGCGAGCTCCCGCAGGAGCGCGGACGCCAAGCAGCGCGCCGAACTCGACGCGCTCCAGCAGGGCGTCCGCTACCGGCGCATCTTCGTGGCGCTGCTCGGCGTCATCATCACCATGTCGGCGGCCGTCGTGCTGCTCGGCACGATCGGGCTGCTCGACGAGACGCGGGCGCGCCCGCTGACCGCTTCGGAGCAAAACCAGTACAAGCAGGAGGAGATCGCCAGGCGCTGGCAGGCGTGGCCGGCGACGGGCGTCTTCCCCGAAGAGGTGAAGTACCTCGGGCTCGACCGCGCCCAGCAGTACGCCAGGCGGGTCGGCATTGCCCCCGAAACCGAGTGCGGCAAGGGCGTGGACGCCTCCGTGGCCGGTGTCCTGGACAGCCACGGCTGCGTCACCATGCTGCGGGCCACCTACATCGACCAGACGGCGTCGTTCGTCTTCACGGTGGGCGTGGCCGTGCTCAAGGACGAGGCGTCCAGGGTCTCGGCCACCGAAGAGCTCACCCAGGACGACCGCGTCGGCGTGCTGCCCGTCGCCTTCCCCGGCACCGTGAGCGAGCGGTTCGGGCCCGACCAGCGGCAGCGTACGAGCTGGGTCGGCGCGGGACCGTACATCGTGTTCTCCACCGCGGGCTACGCGGACGGGCGGACCCGGGCCTCGATCCCGCCCGAGGAGATCCTGCACCCCGAGCTGTGGCCGGCGGCCAAGTCGATCGGCCACCAGATCGCCTACTTCCTCGCGGATCCCCCGAAGGTGCCGCCCTGCACGCAGGGGAACGTGTGCTGACCGCCATACGCGCGATCGCGGCCACCCTGCTGGTCTTCGCGGGACCGAGCGCCGACCCGGTCAGGGAGCAGCAGCAGTGGGTGCTCGACGCCCTCAACGTCCAGCAGGCGTGGACCGTCACCAAGGGGGCGGGCGTCACCGTCGCCGTCGTGGACAGCGGCGTGGACGCCGAGGTCAAGGAGCTGAAGGGACGTGTCAGCGCCGGCCCCGACATGACCTCGGGCTCGATCGTCCGCAACATCCCGCCCGGCAAGCACGGCACCGCCATGGCCGGCCTGATCGCCGGCTCCGGCGAGGACGACGGGCTGGTCGGCGTCGCGCCCGAGGCCCGAATCCTGTCGTTGCCCATGGTCACGGACGACGAACCGGATATGGAGTTCGGCGTCCCGCCCATGGAGGACGAGCAGATGGCCGCGGAGAGCCCGCTCGCCCGCGCCCTGCGGTACGCGGCCAACCACGGCGCCAAGGTCGTCAGCATGTCGATCGGGTCCTACGGGCCGAACAAGTCCGAGCGCGAAGCCGTCTCGTACGCGCTGAGCAAGGGCGTCGTGCTGGTCGCCGCCGTGGGCAATGACGGCCAGACCGGCTACGCCAGGGACAAGGGCACCTCCTACTGGAGTTTCCCGGCCGGCTACCCCGGCGTGATCGGCGTGGCGGCCACCGACAAGCAGGGCAGGAAGGCCCCCTTCAGCAGCGACAATCTGTCGGTGCTCGTGGCCGCGCCCGGCGTGGAGGTGCCCGTGGTCAAGCGCAAGAGCGGCTACCAGTTGTCGGAGGGCACCAGCTCGGCCGCCGCGCTCGTGGCCGGGGTGGCCGCGCTCATCAAGTCCCGCTACCCGAGCTTGCCGCCCGAGCAGGTCGCCCAGGCGCTGTCCATGAGCGCGCGGGGCCGGCCCGCCGCCGGATACGACGACCAGACCGGGTTCGGCGTGGTCGACGCCGCCGCCGCGCTCAACGCCGCCGAGCGGCTGACCAGCGTGCAACGCAGCGCGGGGGAGTCCGGCAAGGAACACTTCGGCCAGGGCGAGGACTCGCCCGTGCCGACCCGGCCGGGACCCGACCCCTGGCACCTGTGGGTTTACGGGGGCGGGGTGCTGCTGGCGCTCATCACGTTCTGCGGCGCGATCATCGTGCTCAACCAGCGAAAGGAACCGTGAGAAGGGCCTGGAGCAGGCACTACGGCGGGTTTCTCGTTGGCAAAGAGATCCGCTAGGGTCCCCCGTCATGGGATACGAGCTGCGAGTGGTGCGCGAGTCGCCGCTCGCCTTCGCGGAGTTGGCGAGGGCCATCGCGCCGGCCGGATTCGAGCTGCGCGGGTCTGACGAGATCGTGATCGGCCACGCGGGCGGCACGCAGCCGGTGGCGCGCTGGGCGGGCCAGGTGGTCGGCGAGCCCGGTTCCGACTGGCAGGTGGCACAACTCCTGAGGTTGTCGACCGCGCTCGGCGCCCGGCTCGTGGGCGAGGACGGCGAGGTCTACAGGCTGCGCGACGGTGTCATCGAGGTCGAGACGGGCGGCGGCGTCGTGGAGGTCGGCAAGCTCGAGCAGATCATCGACGCCGGCCCGGCCGCATGGAGCCCCTGAGCCCCTTCGCCGAGCGGGTGCTCGACCTCGTCGAGCGCATCCCGCCCGGCAAGGTCATGGCGTACGGGGACATCGCCGAATATCTGGGTGAAGGCGGCCCGCGACAGGTCGGCAAGGTGATGTCCACGTGGGGTGGTGGCGTGCCCTGGTGGCGCGTCGTCCATGCCGACGGCGGCGGCGCGGCCCCTGACCACCTGCAACGCTGCCTGGCCCACTGGCGCGAGGAAGGCACTCCGCTGCGAGGCGAACGCGTCGACATGCGCCTGGCGCGCTGGGACGGGCGTTCAGGGGATTTTCAGTAAGCGCATTGACCTGCGGTTTTGCCGAACGGGCGATTCTGTGACATGTGACTCGCATTACCATGGGCAAAACACTGATGGCGGCCCGAAAGGCGGTGCCTCCCCAATGGCCACCGGCGTCACAGCCCAGAGCCAGGGCGGTAATTCGCTTGCCGACCGCCTGAAGGCTGTCCAGGATCTCTGCGATCGTGGCGAGCCTCTCGAAGCGGTCATGCGAGCGGTCGGCCCCGGCGGACGCGACGCGGCGTTCGACACCGAGGTGCTCAGCGGTCCCCTCGGGGGCCGCATCGACCTCGCGGTCAAACGCGGCGCCACGCGGCGCCGCGAGATGCTCGCCCTCGTGCGCCCCTACCTCGCGGGCGTGGACGCGGAGGTCAAACGCGACCTGCCGGTCGCCAGACGGGTCATCGTGCACCTGATCGAGCACCGCCCCGACGAGGAGCTCATCGACGGCGACACCCTCACCAAGGTCGTGACCGCGGCGGCCGAGCCGTCCAAGCGCATCCGCAAGGGCCTCAGCTGGTATGCCGACCTGCCCTTCCGTGACGAGCTGCCGCCCGGCCTCTACCGGCTGCGCAGGGCCGACATGGTGCCGGTGACCCACATCGACGACATCACCTGGGTCGACGGCAAGCTGCGCGTCACCGGCTTCGCCTACCTGGCCGGACTGTCGGTCCGCAGCCGCAGGTTCAACTGGGCGACCGTGGTGCTGCGCGGGCCGCGCTGGTTGCCGCCCATCCGCATGCGCACCCGCCGCGTGCTGGAGCCCGAGGCCACGCATGGGGCCCGCGAGCCCGGCTGCAACTACGACTGGTCCGGCTTCACCGCGGAGCTGAGCCCGTGGCCGCTGCGCTGGCGCGGCGCCGTGCGCGGTGTGGTCTCCGCCGTGCGCCGCCGCATGCGGCACCGGCCGTCGGTGCCCGACACCACGACGTGGCGAGCCGAGATCGTGTTCTGGAGCCGTGGCGCGCGGGCCACCGGCCTGCTGCGCGGCTCCGCGCTCGGCCGGCCCGAGCGCCCCGCCGGGCTCAAGCTCAAGCCCGGCTGGTGGATCAGGCCGGTCTGGACGTCCGACCGGGCGCTGCAGGTCGTGCTTCAGCCCAACCGGGCCGAGCTGGCCGGGGTGTCCGTGGACGACGACCGCCTCGAGCTGAAGATCTCCCTGCCCGGCCGCACGGTCACCAAGGGCCACGCCAGGCTGGGCGGTCACCGCATCGCCGCCGACTTCACCCCGTCGGACGACGGCACGCAGGTGGTGGTCTCGCTGGCCGTGCCCTCCTTGCTGCAGGAGAAGGACGGGCGGCGGCTCTGGGTCGAGCCCAAGGGCGACCCGGCGGCCTCGGTCATGCTCGCCGACCTCGTCGAGACCCGCACGGTGGTGGGGGACCGCGAGATCACCGTGCTCGGCGACCGCCGCGACCGCGTCGTGGTCTCCGCCCACCGCGTCCGCCCCGTGATCACCTCGGCGGTCTGGGAAGACTCCGTGCTCGTGCTGCGCGGCCACTACCCGGACGCGTCCGGCCCCCGCACGCTCACGCTGCGGCACCGGTCCGGGTTGTCCTACCAGCTGCCCATGGAGCGCTCCGGCGAGGACTTCTCGGTCCGCGTCGAGCCTGCCGCCATGGACCGTTTCGGCGAGCCGGTGCCGCTGGCGTCGGGCACCTGGAACATGTCCGTACGCCATCCGTCCGGCGAGATCGTCCCGCTGCGCATGGACCACGCCGCCCTGGCGGGGCTCGATGAGAAACCGCGCACGGTTGACGGGCGCACGTACCGGATGATCTCGACGCGCTTCGACGTGCCCGTCGTCGCCGTGGAGGAGGCCCGTCCGGCCGACGAGCGCGGCGTCGCGGGCACCCACGTGCTGCGGCGCGTCTTCTATCCCGCGCAGCGCACGGAGCCGCTGACGGAGGCGACCGTCTACGTCGTCAACGACGGGCGGCTCTACGCCGACAGCGTCCGCGCCATCTACGAGGAGCGGCTGCGGCGAGGCGACGACCGCGAGCACATCTGGATCGTCAAGGACGGGGCGTTCGTGCCGCCGGGCGGCGCGACCGTCGTGCGCGCCGGCAGCCGCGAGCACCACGCCGCTCTGGCCAGGTCCCGTCACATCGTGACCAACTCGTTCCTGCCCGCCTGGTTCCGCGCCCGCGAGGACCAGGTGGTGGTGCAGACCTGGCACGGCACCCCAGCCAAGATCATCGGCAACGACCAGCCCCACATGAACCGCGACCCCAAGCCGCCGATCTGGCATCGCCAGGCGGCGGAGGTGCGCGGCTGGGACCTGCTGCTGTCGCAGTCGCCGTGGGCGACGCCCGTGCTCCGCAAGGCGTTCGGCTACAAGGGCGAGATCCTGGAAAGCGGTCTGCCCCGCAACGACGTGCTCAACTCGCCGGACCGCGACGCCCTGGCGGCCGCGGTGCGCGAGCGGCTCGGGCTGGTGGAGGGCAAGCGGGTGGTCCTGTACGCGCCGACGTGGCGGGACTACGACCGCAAGAACGCCATGGTGAAGCTGGACCTGGCCAAGGCCCGCCAGGCGCTGGGCGCCGACCACGAGATCCTGGTCCGCGCCCATCCCATGCAGGCCATCCCTGCCGTCCCCGACATCGCCCACGACGTCACCACTTATCCGGACATGGCCGATCTGCTGTTGGTGGCCGACGTCCTGGTGACGGACTATTCGTCGGTGATGTTCGACTTCGCCTGCACCGGCCGCCCGATCGTGCTCTATGGCTACGACCTGGCGAAGTATTCGTCCAAGCGGGGTCTCTACCTCGACCTGGCCGAGCAGGCGCCCGGCCCGGTGCTGTCGACGTCGGCTGAGGTGATCGAGGCGCTCCGGTCGATCGATTCAGTGGCGGCCGCCCATGCCGACCGGTACGACGCGTTCCGCGCGACGTTCGCTCCCCGCGACGACGGCAAAGCCACTGCTCGGGTGGTCGATCGTCTGTTTTCGTGATCTTCCACGTTCTCTGAGCGTCACCGCGCGCCTTTAACGACCATTCTTTACGGTCGCCCAGGGTCACCGCACGCGCCGTAACCCCTTGCCGTCTGTCATGGCCGGTCGTGAAGGCTCACGGGTTGCTCGCCGTGACGGAGCGTCTAGTTGACCGGCTCAGGGGTTACAACTGGAGACCCGGGATGTCGCGGAGGAGGATCTGGCGGGTGGGGTCGAACGTCGGCTCGCGGTCCCCGGGCAGGTGGTCGAGCAGGAGATAGAGCAGCGACGACAACGTGGTGCCGCAGACGATGTCGCCGTTGTCGATCAGCTTGCGGATCCCCGGCAAGGGGAGCCAGTCGATGCGGCCGGCCTGCGAAGGATCCGCCGGCGGGCCGATGCGTGTGGCCGATTCGGCGCAGTAGACGTGATGCAGGGCGTCGGTGAAGCCGTTGGCGGGTTGGACGGCGAGCAGCGGGCGCAGGAGGCCCGGACGCCAGCCGGTCTTCTGCTCGACCTCCCGCGCCGCGGCTGCCTGCGGCATCTCACCCTCGTCGACCTCCCCCAGCGGGATCTCCCACCCCCAGCTGTCGGTGATGAACCGGTGCCGCCAGATCAGCAGGACCCGGTCCTGCTCGTCGGTGACGACCGCTCCGGCCGCGGGTGCGGTGCGGACGAGATGATGATCGAGATGCCGCCCGTCGGGCAGCTCCACGTCCGCGACCCGGACGTCCACCCGCGCGGCGGAGTAGAGCGTCTTCTCGGAGTGGACCTGCCAGACCATGACCCTACGTTACAAGGACGCACGCTCCGTGCGCACGTCACTTGCGCAGGTCCACCTCCAGGGCGAGTGGCGAGAGCCGGATCTCGTGGCTGGGGAACCCGCTCTGCCCGATGAACGCCTCGAACTCGCTCTTCGTGTAGGCCCGTCGGGGCAGGAGCGAGCGCAGGGTGAAGCGCGTGACCATCTTGGAGAGCCCGCCCATCCCCATGCGTGCCACGTCCTCGTCCACGGCCTCCTTGGACACGTCCCGCCGCAGGTCGATGATGAGGGCGGCGCCGCCGGGCCGCAGCACCCTGTGCATTTCCCGCAGCGCCCCGAGCGGGTCGGAGAAGTTCTTGAAGGCGGCGCAGCAGACGGCGAAGTCGAAGCTCTCGTCCTCGAACGGCATCGACGAGGCGTTGCCCAGCCGGAAGTCGACGGCGGCCCCGGCCTCGGCGGCCTTGGTGCGGGCGATCTCGACGAAGGTCTCGCTGACGTCGAGTCCGGTGACGGTGTAGTCGCCGGTCATGGCCGGCGCGATCGACAGGTAGCCCGGTCCGGGGGCGACCTCCAATATCGAGCTCCCTTGGCCGGCCCGTTGTCGTACGGCCTCCACCTGCTGCTCGTAGCGCTCGGGCGACTTGCCGTTGGCGGTGGCGTACCAGCGTGCGATCGGGCCTTCCATGCCGATGCCCTTGTATCCCTTGTCGGTTCTGGTCATGACGCGCACGATATATCGCGTCTGGTCCAAGTCAAGATATATCGCGCCATGTTCTGGAAAGGCAGGAGCGGCGTGTCGTCGGAAAAGCCGGGATTTGCCCCGGTACGGTGGGCGGATCGCGTGGGGAGACCGGGCAAGTCGGCACGATCTACCCCTGTGGTCTGGTGGAATTTAGAGCTGTGAGTGGTCAGACCTGGCGGTTGGTACGGCGCGGCAGCGGCAGCCCTGTTGTGCCCCCTGTGCTCGACGAGCACCAACGTGCCGTGGTCGAACACCAGAGCGGCCCCCTTCTCGTCCTCGCCGGCCCGGGCACCGGCAAGACCACCACGATCGTGGAGAGCGTGGTGGACAGGATCGAGCGCCGCGGCCTGGACCCCGAGCGGGTGCTCATCCTCACCTTCAGCCGCAAGGCCGCCGAAGAGCTGCGCCGGCGCGTCACCGCACGCCTGCGCCGCACCACCCGCACCCCGCTCGCCCTGACCTTCCACTCCTACGCCTACGCCCTCCTGCGCCGCGAGTCGATCCTCGAGGGCAAGGCCCCGCCCCGCCTGCTGACCGGACCTGAGCAGCTGCTGGAGATCAGGCGGCTGCTGCACGGCGAGCTGGAGAGCGGCGGGCTCGACTGGCCGGTGTCGCTGCGTGAGCCGCTCAAGACCCGCGGGTTCGCCGAGGAGCTGCGGGACTTCCTGTCGCGGGCCAACGAACGCGGGCTCGACGGCGACCGGCTGATCGAGCTCGGCCGGCGGCACGGGCGGGGCGACTGGGTGGCGGCCGGCCGGTTCGCCGAGCGTTACCAGGACAGGTTCGACCTCGACCCGGAGGAGACCTACGACTACGCGGAGTTGATCGGCGCCGCCTCCGCGCTGCTGGCCAGGCCGGACGTGCGCGAGCGGGAGCGATCGGCGCACGACGTGGTGTTCGTGGACGAATATCAGGACACTGACCCGGCGCAAGAGCTGATGCTGGCTCAGCTCGCGGGCGACGGGCGCGACCTGGTGGCGGTGGGCGACCCCGACCAGTCGATCTACGGGTTCAGAGGCGCGGACGTCCAGGGGATCATGAAGTTCCCCGAGCGGTTCAGGACCCGCGACGGCCATGACGCGCCGGTGCTGACGCTGCGCGTGTGCCGCAGGAGCGGGGCCGGTCTGCTGGAGGCCTCCCGCAGGGTCGCCACCCGCCTTCCCGCCGGGCCGGGAGGCGGCCACCGCGATCTGGTCCCGCTGCCGGACACGCCGGACGGCGACGTACGTGTGCTGCTGGCCGACAGCACCAGCCAGGAGGCTGCGATCGTCGCGGACACGCTGCGGCGGGCCCACCTGATCGACGGCGTGCCCTGGCACCGGATGGCGGTGCTGGTGCGCTCGGCCAGGCGGCAGGTGCCCCTGCTGCGCCGGGCGTTGACCAACGCCGGGGTGCCGACGATGATCGCGGGCGACGAGGTGCCGATCGCCCATGAGCCCGGGGTGCGCCCGCTGCTCACCCTGATGAAGGTGGTGCTGGACCCCGCCCACCTCGACGAGGGGGTGGCCGAGGAGCTGCTGACGGGTCCGCTCGGCGGCACCGACATGATCGGCGTGCGCCGCCTCCGCCGGGCGCTCAAGATCGCCGAGAACGAGGCGTCCGACGCCGGCGAGGCGCGTTCGTCCGGAGAGCTGCTCGTCGCGGCCGTCCAGGACGTCCGCGAGCTCACCAGGATCGAGCCCCACGTCGCCGTCCCGGCCGAGCGGGTGGCCAAGCTGCTGGCGGTGGCCAGGGAGGCGGTAGGCGAGCAGGGCACGGCGGAGGACCTCCTGTGGGCCGTGTGGCACGCCAGCGGGCTGGCCCAGCGCTGGACCGAGCTGAGCATGTCCGGCGGCTCCAGGGGGGCGCAGGCGGACCGCGACCTGGACGCGGTCGTGGCGTTGTTCGACCATGCGGCCAGGTTCGTGGACCGGATGCCGAAGGCGGGTCCCGAGGTGTTCATCGACGACCTGGCCGCCCAGGAGATCCCCGGTGACACGCTGGCCGACCGGGCCCCCGACGGCGACGCCGTACGCGTGCTCACCGCCCACCGCTCCAAAGGCCTGGAATGGGACGTCGTGGTGGTCGCGGGCGTCCAGGAGGCGGTCTGGCCGGACCTGCGGCTCCGCGGCTCGATGCTGGGCGTCGAGGACCTCGTCGAGGTGCTCGAGGGGGCTCGGCCGAACGCCGCCTCGCTGGCCTCCAAGCTGCTCGCCGAAGAGCGCCGGCTGTTCTACGTGGCCGTCACCCGGGCCAGGCACAGGCTGGTGGTGACGGCCGTGGGCGGCGAGGACACCGACGAGCGCGCGTCCAGATTCCTGTCGGAGCTGCTGCCGGGCGCGGTGGAGACGGCCACGATGGACGACCGGGCCCGCTGGCTGAACATGCCCGCCCTGGTGGCGGACCTCCGCAGTGCGGTGACCGACCCCACCAAACCCCGAAAACTCCGGCAGAAAGCGGCGCAGCAACTCGCCCGCCTCGCCGCCGCCGGCGTCCAGGGCGCCCACCCCAACGACTGGTACGCCCTCACGCCCATCTCCGACGACCGCCCCTTGAGCTGGCCCGACAGCATCGTGAGCATCTCGCCGTCGGCGGTCGAGAGCTTCACCAAGTGCGGCCTGCGCTGGCTCCTGGAGACCGCCGTCGGCGCCGCCGGCACCAGCACCGCGCAGGGCCTGGGCAACGTCATCCACGCCCTGGCCGTGTTGGCGAACACCGACCTGCCCAGCGAGGACCTCCTGGGCGAGCGGCTCGACCAGGTCTGGCACGAGCTCGACTTCGGCGGCACCTGGTACAACCGCAAGCAGCGCAAGGTCGCCGAGCAGATGATCGGCAAGTTCCTGCGCTGGCAGAAGGACAACCCGCGCGAGCTGAAGGCCATGGAGGAGTCGTTCACCGCCATGGTTTCCGAAGGCGTGCAGATCAAGGGCCGGGTGGACCGCGTGGAGAGCGACGACCACGGGCGCGCCGTGATCATCGACCTCAAGACCGGCGGCTCCAAACCGAAGGCCGGTGAGATCGACCGCCACCCGCAGCTCGGCGTCTACCAGCTGGCCGTGCTGCTGGGCGCGTTCGCCCGGCACGGCATGACCGAGCCGGGCGGCGCCGCGCTCGTCCAGCTGGGGAAGGCCGGCGGCAAGAACGACGCCCTGGAGCAGGGTCAGCAACCGCTGAGCGAGGACGACAACCCGGGCTGGGCCGGCGACCTGGTGGACACCGTGGCTACCGGCATGTCGGGGCCGTTCTTCCAGGCCAAGGTCAACGACGGCTGCCGCACCTGCGCGGCCAGGGCGAGCTGCCCGGTCAACGACAACGGGGGCCAGGTGTGCTGACCCCCGTCGAACTCGCCGGCAAGCTCGGCATTCTTCCCCCCACAAGCGAGCAGGCCGTGGTCATCGAGGCCCCGCTGGAGCCGATGGTGGTCATGGCCGGCGCGGGCTCGGGCAAGAGCGAGACCATGGCCGGGCGCGTGGTCTGGCTGGTCGCCAACGGTCTGGTCAAGCCGGAGAACGTCCTGGGTCTGACCTTCACCCGCAAGGCGGCCGCCGAGCTGGCCACCCGGGTCAGGGAACGCCTCACCGGACTGGCGGAGGCGGGCCTGGTCGAGCCGGGCGCGCTCGACAACGAGCCGACGGTCTCCACCTACCACGCCTACGCCGCCCGCCTGGTCACCGACCACGCCCTGCGCGAGGGTCTGGAGCCGACCATGCGGCTGGTCACACCGGCCGTGTCGTGGCAGCTCGCCTCGCGGGTGGTGGCGATGTACGACGGGCCGATGGACAAGATCGAGCTGGGCCCGCCGTCGGTCACCGCCGCCGTGCTGGAGCTGGCCGGCGAGTTGTCGGAGCACCTGCGTACGCCGGCCGACGTCCGGTGGGTGGGGGAGTGGCTGCGCGAACGGCATGACGTGCTGCCGGGCAGGAAGACGCTCGCCCAGCGCAAGCCGGTGGACGTGCATGCTGCGCGGGAGCAGCTGCTGCCGCTGGTGGAGGCGTACGAGCGGCTGAAGCGAAGCCGGGAGGTCATCGACTACGGCGATCAGATGGCGCTGGCCGCCAGGATCGCCGCCAACCACAAAGAAGTGGGACAGATCGAGCGCGAGCGTTACGCGGTGGTCCTGCTGGATGAGTACCAGGACACCAGCCACGCCCAGCTGGTCCTGCTGCGCTCGCTGTTCAGTGGCGGCCACGCGGTGACGGCCGTCGGCGACCCCTGCCAGTCGATTTACGGCTGGCGCGGCGCCTCCGCAGGCAACCTTCGCCGTTTTTCCCGAGATTTCCGGACAAGTTCGGGGGATCCGGCCCCCGTCCGCCAGCTCAGCGTCAGCTTCCGCAACGGCGACCGCGTCCTCGACGTGGCCGCCCGCGTCCAGCTCCCGCTCCGCATGGAGGCCCGCGAGGTCCCCGTCCTCGTCCCCGGCCCCAACCGGGTCGACCGGGGCCGGGTGACCTGCGCTTTCCATGAGACCGCCGAGGACGAGGCCAGGTGGGTCGCCGACGGCATCGCCACGATCCTCGGCCAGCAGGTCGCCCCCGACGGCCTGCCCTGGGGCGAGAAGGAGCGCAAGAAGACCCTCGCCATCCAGCCCCAGGACGTCGCGATTCTGGCCAGGAAACGCTCGCAGTTCCCGGCGCTGCGCCGGGCCCTGGAGGAACGCGACATCCCGGTCGAGGTGGTCGGCCTCGGCGGCCTGCTGACCGTGCCCGAGGTGAGCGACATCGTCGCCACCCTCCGCGTCCTCTACGACGCGACCGCCGGTGACGCGCTGGCCAGGCTGATGGCCGGGCCGCGCTGGCGGATCGGGCCCGCCGACCTGCGGGTGCTGGGAGAGCACGCCAGGCAGCTGGCCCGCGAGCTGAGCGAGAGCAACCGGGCGGAGGACCCGCTCGACCAGGTGGTGGCCGACCTGGCCGAAGAGCGCGGAAGCCTGGTGGACGCCCTGGACGAGCTGCCGGACCGGGACGAGTGGCTGGAGGCGTTGTCGCCGCTGGCCCGTACCAGGCTCCTCGCCCTCGCCCACGAGCTCCGGCAGCTCAGGGCGCACACCGCGCAGCCGCTGCCCGATCTGATCAGTGAGGTGGAGCGCAAGCTCGGCCTGGACGTCGAGGTGGCCGCGCGCAGCGGCACGGTGAGCGCGTTCGCGGCGCGGGCGGACCTCGACGCGTTCCTCGACGCGGCGTCCAGGTTCGCGGGCGACGCCGAGGATCCGACGCTCGGGGCGTTCCTGGCCTACCTGCAGGCGGCCGAGAGCGAGGAGTTCGGGCTGGAGGCCGGCCGGGTCGGGGAGAGCAACAGCGTCAAGCTGATGACCGTGCACGCCTCCAAGGGCCTGGAATGGCCGATCGTGGTCGTGCCGGGGCTGTCGCAGCTGGTCAGCTCGAAGGGGACGATCACGACGGGCAGCATCTTCCCCGCCACGCCGGTCATGAACAGCCGGTGGACGGAGAATCCCCGCAAACTCCCCTACCCGCTGCGCGGCGACGCCGCCGACCTGCCCAGGCTGGGCGGGCTCAGCAAGGAGGAGCTGGTCGGCTTCGACGAGCACGGCCGCGAGCGCGACCTGATGGAGGAACGCAGGCTGGCGTACGTGGCCGTGACCCGCGCCCACTACCACCTGATCGCCTCCGGTTACCGCTGGGGCACCGCCACCAAGCCGCTGGCGCCGTCGGAATTCCTGCTGGAGATCCGCGACACCGCCGATCGCGTCGCGTTCTGGGCCGGGGATGTGGCTGAGGGCGCCACCAACCCGCTGCTCGCCGAGCCCGCCGAGGCCGTCTGGCCGGTCACGCCCGAGGGCCTGCGGTACGAGTCCGTGCTCGACGGCGCCCGGCTGGTCGAGGACGCGCTGGCCGGCACGATGGCCGAGCCTGAGGCCGAGGACGACGAGCCGCTGCGGGCGTATGAGGAGGAGCGGCTGCGGGCCTGGGAACGCGACACGGAGCTGCTGCTCCGCGAGCGGGAGCTGCACGTGCGCCGGCCCGCCACGATCGTCGAGCTGCCGGCGAAGCTGACCGTGTCGTCGCTGGTCACGCTGGCCACCGATCCGCGCGAGCTGGCCCGCGGGATCCGCCGCCCCGTCCCGGTCAAGCCCGCGCCGCTGGCCCGGCGCGGCACGTCGTTCCACAAGTGGCTGGAGACACGCTGGGACCAGCAGCGATTGATCGACGACCTGGAGCTGTACGACGAGCTGGAAGAGGCGGACGTGCGCCTGGCCGAGCTGCAGGAGCGGTTCGAGCAGAGCGAATGGGCCGATCGGCGGCCGGTCGACATGGAGGTGCCGTTCGAGACCATGATCGGCGACCGGCTGGTGCGCGGGCGGATGGACGCCGTGTTCGAGCTGCCCGACGGCGGTTACGAGGTCGTGGACTGGAAGACCGGGCAGCCGCCCAGGGGTAAGGCGGCCAAAGGGGCGTCGGTGCAGCTGGCGGCTTACCGGCTGGCCTGGTCGCACCTGGCCGGGGTGCCGCTGGAGAAGGTGGCCGCGGCCTTCCACTATGTCCGCGCCAACCGCACCGTGCGGCCCGTGAACCTGCTCGACGAGGCCGGGCTGGTCGCGCTCATCGAGAGCGTCAAGCTCTTGAACTCCTCTCCACCGTGAACGGTGGAGATTCTTCCCGTCACCCTCAGGTGCGGGGGTTCGCGCTTCACCGACCCGGGCAACCCCGAGTCTCCACGCGCTGTCACCGCCGTTCCGGCGGCCTAGCTGTACCGACAAGGACACGATCTCCCGATGGGCTTGGTTATCGCCTTCCCGTTCGATCACTCGAACCATACCCACCGTGGCCGAGACAGTGCAAGAAGTTACGGTCAAAGGCGCGCTCGTCCCCCAGGGGGCACTCACGCGCGGGCCTTCACCTCCCGCCTGAAGGCGGGAGCACTGGCCCGCATCCCGATAGATAGTGGAACGCCGGCTTCGGATGCATGAGGAAGTCGTGGTGCGAGATGTTCCAGGCGTAGGCCCCGGCCATCTCGAACACCACCATGTCCCCAACCCGAGCAGAAGTCGCGATTTTTCGGGCGAAAACGTCCTTCGGCGTGCACAGCTGGCCGACGAACGTGATCGGCTCGTCCGTCACGCCCGACCCCGTGCCCATGGGCAGGATCGCGAACGGCTGGTCGTGGCCCTTGGTCACGGGCGTCCGCAGGTGGTGGGTGCCGCCCAGCACGATCGCGTACGCCTCGCCGCGCACTCGCTTCACATCCACCACCCTGGTCACGTAGTAGCCGCAGTACGCGGTCAGCGCCCGGCCCGGCTCGATCCGCAGCCGCCGCCCGCGCCGTAGCTCCGCCAGCCCGGCCCCGTACGTGGCCCAGTCGAACCTGGACTCCGGCGACTCGTATGACACCGCCATGCCCCCGCCCAGATTGACCTCCTCGTGGTCGTTGTCCAGCAGCGTCCCCGCCAGCCGCAGCAACTGGGCGGCGTCCAGCCCGCTGGCCAGGTGGGTGTGCAGGCCGCGCAGCCGTACCCGCTCACCGAACAGCGGCAGGCACTCCTTCACGCCTTCCTCGTCCATCCCGAACGGCCCGCTCATCGTGAGCGCCGCTCCCTCGACCGGCAGGTCGGGGTTGACCCTGATCAGTACGTCGGCCTCCAGCCCCGTGGCGAGGAGGCGGCGCAGTTCGTTCGGTGACTCGACGTGGATGCGGTGGTGCGGCAGCCGCAGCTCGGCGTCGGTCTTGCCGGGACCGCCGAGCGCCACCCTGGCGCCCGGGAAGAGGTTCGTGACGTGCGCGTGCTCGCCCGCCGACGACACCTCGAACCCGTCCACGTGTCCTGCCAGCACACGCAGCAGCTCGGCGTCCGGATTGGCCTTGACGGCGTAGTACAGCTCGATCCCCGGGAGCGCCTGCCGCACGGCCGCGACGTGCGCCTCCAGCGCGGGCAGGTCGTAGACGTAGGCAGGAGCGGTCAAGCCCGATGCGGCGTCCTGGACGCGGGCGGGGATCATGCGAGCGGGTTCGCGATCGGGACGTAACCGGCGGCGCGGTCGGCCGCTCTGGCCCAGCGCACGCCCAGGTTGGCCTTGGCCGGCAGCGGGGCGCCGGCCAGCAGGTCCGACAGCGGCAGCGGCCAGCCGAGGTCGGCGGCGAGCTTGGCCAGCAGGTCGCGGGCGATGCGCCACAACTCGCGCAGCACCCCGTCGTCGTGCCCGGCCACGGCGGCGGCGATCTCGGTGAGGTGGTTGACGAGCAGGCAGTAGACGACGCGGGCCCAGCCGCGCTCGGCGTCGTAGGTGAGGGCCCGGGCCACCTCGTGGTGCAGCCCGCCGAGGTCGTGGCGGCCGGCGACGAGCTTGGTGCCCTCCAGGTCGCGGAAGACGGCCTGCGCGGGCATCTCGGCCGCGTCGAGGCCGACCAGGACGTTCTGCAGATGGGGCTCCAGTGCGACGCCGTACGCGAAGTACAGCTCCACCACGGGCAGCGCCACCGCGGACACGTACGCCGACCACCACGCCAGCGGCTCCCGTGCGGGGGCGTCCAGGGCGAGTGCGCCGGCCAGGATCGGGGTCACGCCGGGGTCGCAGGCGGTCCACGGGCTCTTCCGGATGATCACGCCCAGGCCCTCGTGGAGCCGGGTGCCGAGGGCGGCCGAGCGGTAGCCGGGCTCGGGGAGCCAGCGGGTGGCGGGGTGCTTGGCCGATATTTCGTCAAATATGGGCTTGAGTCGTGACGAGAGCTCCACGGCTCCGGCCAGCTCATACCAGGCGTTCTTGCGCACGCAGTTCGTGATCCGCACGTTCAGGGAGAACTTCAGGCAGACCTCCGCTTCCGGGGCGTACACGGTCCGCACCGACGAAGTAGGCGCCACGACCGGCCCGGGGCCCAGATCGATCAGCTCGGCTCCGAACGCGGGCCGAAGGAGGTCGAGCTGCCATGGATGCGCGGGAAGCAGCCGGTAGCCGTCCGGCACCCTGCCCATACCGCCCATGCCCTCCACTGCCGACACGTCGCCCGCCTCGGCCAGCACGTCCTCGCGCACGCCGAGCAGCCGGACCGGGAACGCGGCGTGTGCCTCGGGCGCGTAGCGCAGCCAGCCGTCCCCGCCGCGCGCCTTGGGGCTCGGGTGGAACGGGTGCCCGTACACCAGGGCCTGCTCCGAGGCCAGCCACGGATCGGCCGGTGGCTCGGACCTGGCCCTGGCCCGCAGGATCGCCGCGATCGCCTCCCTGCTGGCCGCCACCTGTCCGGCGAACTCGGCGTTATGCCCCTGCAAGTCGGACTCGACCAGCCCGACCAGCTCGTCGGTCGTCAGCGGTCGCCAGGCGCCGTTCTCCAGACGCTCGGGCGGGCCGTCGAAGCGCAGCGCGGCGCCGCCGTACGTGCGGGCCCGCAGCAACGTGCCCGCCACCCGCAGCAGCAGGTACGGCGGCGCCGGCCACACCAGGCCGCGCGGCCCGGCCACCTCCCGCGCGCAGCAGCGCAGCAGGGCCGCCAGCGTCGCCTCCTCGGCCAGAGCGGAGGGCGCGTCGATGACCAGTCCGTCCGAGCTCGGCATTCAAGCTCTCCTCAGGTAGTTGGGGCCGCTGGTGCCGTAGTACTTGTTGATGTCGCGCGCGCCGGAACGTTCCTTGGCCACCAGCGTCCCGGCCGTGATCATGCACTTGCCGGTCAGCCGGGCCGCGTCCAGTGTCCTGGCGCGCAGGAGCCTGGCCATGGGGTCGTCGCCGTACTCGTCGAGCGCCTCGGCGAGCGTGTCGCGCAGCAGGGCCGCGGCACGGGCGTGCGGCAACGCCGCGAACGCCACGGCCGCGGCCGCCAGGTGCAGCGTGATGGTCACGAACACGTCGGCGAGCGCGTGCGGGTCGTCGTTCAGCATGCGCTCGTCGGCGAACGCCGGCGCCTCGACGCCCGCGGCCCGCAGCCTCGCCGGGGACGCCAGCAACCCGTCGTTGTCCTTGACCAGCAGCTTCATGCGGTCTCCCTGGAAGACCAGGGCGAGGTTCTGCTGGTGGGCCTCCAGCGCGACGCCGTACCGCACGAAGAGCCGCACGTTCCAGCGCAGCAGGAGCCGCAGATATGCGGGGATGACGTCACCGGCCTCGGCGAGCACACCAGGCGCGCCGAGCGCCGCCACCGGCACGATCTTCCCCTCCGGCAGCCGCCTGACCATCCACGCGAGATACTCGTGGCCCGTGTGCGCATAGGTCTGCTCGTCCGCCAGGAGTACATCGGGGTCGGTCAGCTCCCGCAGCAACAGCTCGGCCTTGGCCCCGTCGCCCAGTGTCCCCGGCTTGATCGAGCGCCGATTGCGCGCCCCGAGCGTGCTGATCGGCAGCGGCAGCTTGAGGTGCGTGCGGGGGCCGAGCTCGACGGTCCGCATGGAGAGCGTGGGCCGCACCGTGACCCGCGCCTCGTCCAGCACCCGCACCCCGTCGACCTTCCGCGCTTCGCCGACGGTCAGCGGATGCACGGGAAAGAGCACCTCATCAGGACCGACGTCCCACGAGGGCGCCGCGTCGGCGGGAAGGTGCGCGGCGGAGCCCGGCACGAGTGCGCGGCGGGGTACGACCGCCCACCGCAGCTCGAACGAAGGCGCAAACTCCGGCGCATAAGCCAGCAAATCACCCTCCGCCAACCCCGGCCGCGCCCGCGACGTCGGGTAAACCGGATGATCCACGAAAGCCGCCAGAGCCTCATAGGACGGCCCTCGCCGAAGGACCTCAACGGCATGCGCATCGTGCAGCTCAAGCGCCGACAATGCCGCCAGGCACTCCTCGAAGAAGGCCGCGACCCCTTCGGAGTCCGCCGGATCTGCGACCTCCACCAGCGTCTCCAAGACCTGCTCCAGCCCCAGTCGCTCGTCCCGCGCCACCACGAAGTCCTGGAACAGCACCCCCGGCTCCAGCCGCACCCACCGGCCGTCCGCCAGCAGCATCCCCACGCCGTCCTTGGTCCTGGTGACGCGCGAGGCCAGCCCGCCGTAGTCCTCGCGGAGCAGGGCGTCCAGCACCCGGGCGGCCAGATAAGCCTCCCGATCGCTCATTCGACCACCCAAGGCCGCGCGACCCGGTAGTCCTCCACAGCCGCGTCCACCCGCGCCCGATCCGGCCCGACGGCCCGGATGACCCCCAGGTAGTCCCGGTTCGTGTGGGTGAGGCGGACAACGTCGCCCACCTCCCGCAACGGCCGATGCCACAGCCGCACGTCACCGCGCTCGACGACTTCGTGCTCCGGCGCGGATTTGATCGTCCCCGCCCGGTCGGCCACGACACTGACCGCACACCCGTGACGGCCCGCGGAAGGCACGGCAGGCATGGTCGGCAACCGCTCGCCGAGATGCACGCGCAGGATCCACTCGAACAACGGCACCCCGAGCACGTCCCCCATCAGAAAGTCGCAGTGATCCCCGATCACCCGATAGTTCACCTCGATGACGCGGGGTCCGCCGGCCGTGAGCACGTACTCGGTGTGACACGCCCCGAATCCCACCCCCAGAGCCCGCAGCGCCGCCAGCACGTGCTCGTGCCCGTGGCCGGGCGGCGGCGCCCAGTCGAGCCGCTCCTCGATGAAGTACGGCAGCGCACCCAGAGTCGTCTCGAACCCCCCGAGCACCCGCACCTCGTCCCCGTCACCGAGCGTTTCGAGCGTCCGCACCGGCCCTTCGAGGTATTCCTCCACGACCAGCGCCTCACCCGGCCGCCGCCTCCTGACCGCGGCCACAGTAGCGGCCAGGTCGCGTTCGACGAGGACGACGTCCTCGCTGGCCACACCCTCCCGGGGTTTCAGCACGACCGGGAAGGGCAGGCCGTCAGGCACCGGGTCGCCGGGCGCGAGCCGTACCGACCTGACCTGTTCGACCCCCGCCTCAAGGAGCTTGCGACGCATCAGGAATTTGTTCTTGGCGGCCACGCACGCCCGCCAGTCCTTGCCCGGCAGCCCGAAGTAGGCGGCCGCCAGCGCGGTCTCGGCCTGCAGGTGGTCGGAGTTCGAGAAGATCGCGTCCGGCCTGCCGAGCTGCTCGATCGTGTCGATCAGGGCACGTGGGTCGCGCACGTCGCACGCCACCGCGTCCGGATGCCGCTCCGGCCGATCCGTCAGGATCGTCACCTCGCAACCCAGCGCGCGGGCCGCGGGCAGGAAGCCGTCCGTCACGGCGTCGGTCGGCTTGAGCGCGGTCAGGTAGAGCCGCAACGCGAAGGCACCCCCGGGGATCAGGTAAGGCTAACCTAACTGCTCGATCTTAGCCGTAGGGAGATCGTTCCGGGGCCTGGATTCCCTAATCAGGGGCTAACCGCGAGGTCATAGGATGACATGGAATTTGAGAGGGGGCGGTCAGTGGAAACGACCGCGGAAGAGCAACTCATCGGACCCTTGCTTCTGGCGCGCGGCACCATTGACCGCTCCTCGGCGTTGCGTGCCGACGAGCGGTGGCTGGAGCAGGCATGGTCCGACCCCACGACCAGGGTGCTGGTGATCGACGACGGTCACACGCTGGTGCGGCGGATGGGCGACGAGGTGGGCGCGGTGCTCTACGGTCCCGCCGACGCGCCGCCCGGGCAGCGTTATCTGCTGGGAGTCGAGGACGGCGTCGCCTATTTCGCGGTCGCCGCGCCGCTGCCCGGCGTGCCGAAGGGCGAGGTCAACGGCCGCGTGACGTTCGCGATGACGCTGGGCGACACCCCCGAGGGCCGGCCGGTGGCGGCCGGGCTGCGCCAGGTCGGCGGCCTGCTCGGCGACCGCGACGCGGGCCTGCTGGTCTACGCCGTGGCGCTGGAGGCCTGGCACGCGACCCACGAATACTGCCCGCGCTGCGGATCCCGCACCGACGTCCGGGCGGGCGGCCACATCCGCCTCTGCCCGCAGGACGGCAGCCAGCACTTCCCGCGCGTCGACCCCGCCGTGATCATGCTGATCCGCGACGAGGCGGACCGCTGCCTGCTCGCCCGCGGTCCGCAATGGCCGAAGGGGCGGCTGTCGATCCTGGCGGGGTTCGTCGAGCCGGGGGAATCGCTGGAGCACGCCGTCGTACGCGAAGTCGCGGAGGAGGTCGGCATCACCGTCGTCAATCCCCGCTATCTCGGCAGCCAGCCCTGGCCGTTCCCGCGCAGCCTCATGCTCGGCTTCTTCGCCGAGGCCACCTCGACCACGCTCACGCCCGACGCGGAGGAGATCGCCGAGGCGGGCTGGTATTCGCGTGAGGAGCTGGCGGCGGCGCTGGAGTCAGGCGAGCTGCGGCTGCCGCCGCCCGTGTCGATCGCCCGCCGCCTCATCGAGACCTGGTACGGCGGCCCTCTGTCGGGTGACTGGTAGCAAGATTTCGCTCAGCGTGATTCCATGAACACGAGACGTTAGGGGGAGGGTAAAGTCATGCCCATGAATGAAACACACATGCGAGAGCTCGTGGAGCTCGAGCGCCAGAAGCTTGCCATCCAGTTCGCGGCCGTGGAGGTCGCGATCGATGACAAGATCCAGCTTCAGACGAAGAAGATCGTCGATGTGGTGAGCGGGGCGATCTCCGCGGCCGTGGGCCAGCTCAAAGAGGACAACCTCATGCGTGACATCGCGCTCAAGACACACCTCGGCGTCATGAAGGGAGAGCTCACGGCGGAGATCGGACACGTTCGGACGGAGCTCAAGGCCGACATCGCAGACGTTCGTTCCGAGCTCAAGGCCGACATCGCAGACGTCAAGGGCGAGATCCAGCGGCTGGAGGAGAAGTTCGACAACCACACCCACTGATACGAGGACCTGAGTGACCAAACCACCCAGGTCCTCACGGCCATGCTAGGTCACGAGCCCCCTGCCCTCCCGGCCGGGGGCTCGCGCCGTATCCAAGAACGTCAGGCCGCGCTCTCCAGCAGCAGCTTGACCTCCCTGACCGACGGATTGGTCCGCACGACCCGCCCCTCCGCCGTCTCGATCACCACAGTCGGCACGGTCTGGTTGCCGTTGTTGACGCTCATCACGAATTCGGCCGCCGACGGGTCACGCTCGATGTCGACCTCGTTGAAGCTGATGCCCTCACGGGTCAGCTGGGCCTTGAGCCGCTTGCATGGGCCGCACCAGGTGGTGCTGTAGACGGTGAGCGCCATGTTGGGTGATCCCTCCAAGGGTCAGGAAAACAGACGCTCGGTGCAACAACGCGCAGTGCCCGGTTAATCCTGGAGCTAGCCGATGCGCTCAGTGATCCAGGCCTGCACCCGCTCGGCCACACCCGGCTCGCGGTAGAGGGGCGCGCTGTGGTTGGCCCCCGGCTGGGTGAGCACCGTCACCGGCACGCCCACCTGGCCGAGCATCTGCTTGAGCAGCATGCTCTGCACCGGCGGCACGAACTCGTCCTGCGCGTGCACGCTCAGCATCGGCGCGTCGTGGCGGCTGGCGTGCCAGGCCACCTCCATGCTGGCCCAGACCCGCGAGCACTTGCCCTTGGGCGCGCAGCCGCCGGCCAGGCGGATCGCGGACTCGCGCAGCTTGCGCTTGCTGGGGTCCGTGGTGTCCTCGCCGTCGGAGTAGGCCCGCAGCGGCGAGATGATCGGCGACAGGCCCACCACGCCCTTGAGACCGCCGATGCCGTCGCCGTACGTGCCGACGGCCGCGGCGATGTGGCCGCCCGCGGAGAAGCCGAGGAGCACGTAGTTGTTGGGGTCGAACGCCCACCGCTCGGCGTGCTTGCGTGCCGCGGCGATCGCGGCCAGCGCGTCGGTGCGCTGCGCCGGCCAGGGCGCGTCGCCGGACAGGCGGTAGTTGAGGTTGAAGACCGTGTAGCCGAGTTCGGCGTAGGTACGGGTGACTTCCTTCATGTACCTCTTGTCGCCGCTCGACCACCAGCCGCCGTGGATGAGGAAGACGCCGGGCCGCTGCATGCCGTCAGGGGTCCACCAGACGTCCATCTGCTGGCGCCGGTGGCTGCCGTACGCAACCGTCTCCGTGCTCAGGCCGCCGATCCCGTCGGCGTTCACGGGGTTGCTCACGGTTGGGGCGGGTGTGGGCTCCTTTGTCGTCGCGGTCGCGGCGACGGGTGTGAGCACAACGGCAGCGAGCGCGAGAGCGCCCACGTAAACCGCAGTTCGCACGGCCTTCCTTTCCCCCATGCTGATGGTCGGCCCCATTCTGGGGGAAGAGACCAGTTCTTTGCATCTCGTTGACCGAGAACATAACCCGGCCCGCATGTTGCCAGAATAAGGTCCTAGGCCGCCAGTACTGGGATGATGAACGGGTGACGAATGTGGACGACGTCCTGACGGGCCTGGATCCCGAGCAACGCGCGGTCGCCGAGGCCGTGCGCGGGCCCGTGTGCGTGCTCGCGGGTGCGGGCACGGGCAAGACCAGGGCGATCACCCACCGGATCGCGCACGCCGTACGCAGCGGGGTGGTCGACGCGCAGAGCGTGCTGGCTGTGACGTTCACCACGCGGGCGGCGGGGGAGTTGCGCCAGCGGCTGCGGGCGCTGGGGGCGCCCGGCGTGCAGGCCCGCACCTTCCACGCGGCCGCGCTGCGGCAGCTCACCTATTTCTGGCCGCGGGTGATCGGCGGCGCGGCGCCCTCGATCATCGAGTCGAAGCTGCCGGTGCTGGTGGAAGCCTGCCGCCAGATCCGGAAAAATCCCGACCGGTCCGAGTTGCGGGACATCGCCGCCGAGATCGAGTGGGCCAAGGTCACCCAAGTCGGCCCTGAGGACTACGTCGCCGCGGCGGCCAAATACCACCGCACGCCGCCCGCGCCGGCCGAGGAGATCGCCCGGCTCTACGAGGCCTACGAGCATCTCCGGCGCGAGCGCCACCTGGTGGACTTCGAGACCATCCTGGAGCTGACCGCGGCCGTGATGACCGAGCACCAGGAGGTGGCGGCGCAGATCCGCCAGCAATACCGCTATTTCGTGGTCGACGAATATCAGGACGTCAACCCATTGCAGAAGCTCCTGCTCGACACCTGGCTCGGCGGGCGCGACGACATCTGCGTGGTCGGCGACCCCAACCAGACGATCTACTCGTTCACCGGCGCCAGCCCGCGCTATCTGACCGGGTTCGCGGTGGAACATCCGCAGGCCGCCGTGATCAAGCTGGTCCGCGACTACCGCTCCACCCCGCAGGTGGTCGACCTCGCCAACCTGGTCATCGCCAAGAGCAAGTCGCCGCACCGCCTCGAGCTGCTCGCCCAGCGCCCGGACGGGCCCAAGCCGGTGTTCGCCGACTACGACGACGAGCCGGCCGAGGCCGCCGGGGTGGCCAGGGCCATCAGGAAACTGCTCGACAAGGGTGTGCCGGCGCGCGAGATCGCGGTCCTGTTCCGGGTCAACTCCCAGTCGGAGGCGTACGAGGAGGCTCTGGCCAAGGCCGAGATCCCGTACATGCTGCGTGGCGCCGAGCGCTTCTTCGAACGCCCCGAGGTCCGCCAGGCGGTCGTCCTGCTGCGCGGCGCCGCGCGCTCGGCCACCGGCGAGCCGCTGGCCTCCGAGGTGCACCACATCCTCGCCGGCGTCGGTCTGACCCCGTCACCGCCCGGCGGCGGCAAGGCCAGGGAGCGGTGGGAGTCGCTCAAGGCCCTGGCCGACCTGGCGGAGGACGTGGCGGCGGAGGGCGGTGACCTGCCCGCGTTCGTCGCCGAGCTGGAACGCCGTGCCTCCGAGCAGCACGCTCCGCCGGTGGAAGGCGTCACCCTGGCCTCGCTGCACTCCGCCAAAGGCCTGGAATGGGATGCCGTGTTCCTCGTCGGCCTCACGGACGGGATGCTCCCGATCATCTACGCCGAGACCCCGGAGCAGATCGAGGAAGAGCGCCGCCTCCTCTACGTCGGCATCACCCGGGCTCGCGAGCACTTGTCATTGTCGTGGGCGCTGGCCCGCGCCCCCGGTGGGCGCAAGAGCCGCCGTCCGTCCCGGTTCCTCGACGGCCTCACCGGCCGCACCTCCAGCCCGCCTCGCATCGCACCGGCGAGCCGCGAACGCCGTACGGTGGCCGCGCCCGTCAGCTGCCGGGTCTGCGCCAAGACGCTGGCGACGGCGGCCGAGCAGAAGCTGGGCCGGTGCGCGACCTGCCCGGCGGACTACGACGAGGCGCTCCTGGAGCGGCTGAAGGCCTGGCGCACGGCCACGGCCAAGGAGTCCAAGGTCCCGCCCTTCGTCATCTTCACCGACGTGACGCTGCAGGCGATCGCGGAGCGGGCGCCGGCGACGGAGCAGGAGCTGCTGTCGATCGCCGGCATCGGCCGCGTCAAGGTCGAGCGGTACGGCGCGGCGGTCCTGTCCCTCTGCCGCTCGTAACGAACCCGAAATCCCGGCACGGAATCATCGGACACAGCTGGGCCGCATTTGGGAGGAAATGGGCGGCACGTCAGACTTGTCCAAGTATCGGAACGCATGAGGGGGACGGAGACGTGAACGAGGCGCTCAAGGAGCTGCTCGACCTGCTCGACCTGGAGCAGATCGAGCTGGACATCTTCCGGGGGAGGAGCCCCGAGGAGCGCATCCAACGCGTCTTCGGCGGTCAGGTGGCGGCGCAGGCCCTGGTCGCGGCCGGCCGCACGGTCACCGGCGACCGCAATGTGCATTCGCTCCACGCGTATTTCATTCGCCCCGGCGACCCGTCGATCCCGATCGTCTACAACGTGGACCGGGTGCGCGACGGGCGTTCGTTCAGCACCCGCAGAGTCGTCGCGGTCCAGCATGGCAAGGCGATCTTCACGATGTCGGCGTCGTTCCACGTCCTCGAGGAGGGGGTGGAGCACCAAGCGTCCGTGATGCCCGACGTGCCCGGTCCCGAGACGCTGCCGACGTTCCAGGAGCGCATGTTCGAGCTGGTCGGAGACCACCCGGAATTCCGCGACTGGCTGTCGCGGCCCCGGCCGGTGGACTCCCGGCACGCCTCGCCGCTGACCTGGGAGGCCTACAACAAGCCCGAGTTGCGCAGCGCCCAGACCAACGTGTGGTTCCGCTACGACGCCGAGCTGCCCGACGATCCGCTCCTGCACGTGGTGCTGGCCGCGTACGCCTCCGACTTCACGCTGGTCGACACGATCCTGCTGGCGCACGGCATGGCCTGGGGCGTCTCGAACATCATGGGCGCCTCGCTGGATCACGCCATGTGGTTCCACCGCCCCTTCCGCGCTGATGACTGGCTGCTCTACGCCCAGGAGTCGCCGTGGTCGGCTGGCGCGAGGGGGCTGGCTCGTGGTGAGATGTTCACCGCGTCGGGCGATCTCGTGGTCTCCGTCGTCCAGGAGGCCATGATCAGGCCACTGAAATAGGGCGACGAAGTTACGAAATCGCAGGTCGAAAATATGTTGCCCCTTCCCGGGTTCCCGGTTTAGGGTCATGGTCAAGCGAGTCGGACACTCCTGTTCCGACGATCTCAGAGAGTGGAGGTGAGCCCCGGTGATCAGCATTCAGATGTCGGCCACGAAGTGGCTCGCTTCCGCATGCCGTGACGCGGTGAGGCTCGTCGATGGGCCGGCCAAGTTGCGGCACGAGAAGTCTGTCCGTAGCCAGGCCGCCGCCTTCTCCGCGCGCGCCCACGTCCGTGGGGCCGTGCAAGGCGCTCCCGTCTACGCAGGACGTATCGAACTGCCGGCCAACCAGCTCACCAAGGGTGGACTGTGCGGTCCGCAACCCTGGAGGGATACACCGGTCATAACCTGACCGGCGAAAGTAGCCCCCAGGCCGCGGATCCACAGACGGATCCGCGGCCTATTTGTTTGTCCGTGATCCCGACCCACCTACGAGGTGTCCCGACCAAGATCAAAAAAGATCGACAAAAGGAGAAGAAGATGGGGGCCAAGACGATCATGGACCTGATCGACGAAGCCAAGATCCCCTGTCGTACCGACCCTGACCTGTGGTTCGCCGAGTCGCCGGAGGACGTGGAGTTCGCGAAGGCGCTCTGCGGCGGCTGCCCGATCCAGAAGTCCTGCCTCGACCGCGCGCTCGAGCGCGAGGAGCCGTGGGGCGTCTGGGGCGGCGAGCTGATCCTCAGGGGGACCATCGTTCCCCGCAAGCGTCCGCGCGGGCGTCCCCGCAAGCACCCGGTCGCTGCCTGAACCACCGCGCACCTTCTAGCCAGAAAGCGAGAAACCAATGAGAGCTCAGCCGACGAGGAGCAGCGGAATGTCTTATCTCATCCATGACCTGGTCAATGACCGAATACAAACCCTCCACCGGGAGGCGGAGGAGCAACGCCTCGCCCTGCGCGTGAGTCGTGTGCAGCGGGCGCGGCGAGAGGTCAAGAAGGCCAACGACCGCCTCCGCAAGGCCCTGGACCGGGAGTTCTGACCGGGGAGATCCTGCCGCCGGCGCAGGATCTCCCCGTGAGACCCCAGATCAGTGAAGAGCCGGGCGCAACCCAGCGCCCGGCTCTTCCCCTTTCCACGACAGACGCCCCCACCGCGGGCGGCCGAGGGCGTCTGCCTCCTCCGCCTAGGCGGAGGGCCGTACGTCCCTCCGCACACTGCGGGCGGGCGCGACGGGCTCCTCCTGCACGGACCAGAGTCGCGCCGCCATCCACGCAACCCCGATCGCCGCCAGCACCAGCCCGCCCAGATACACCGGCAGCGGCATCAAGTTCCGCAGCGACCCGGGAATCATCCCCACGGCGTACAGGCTCACGGCCACGACCGGCATTGCATCGCTCCGGATCGCTGCCACGCCGAACGTCAGCACTCCCATCACCAGCACGACCGACGTGACCAGGAACGCCCGCCCCGTGCCGCCCGCCAGCAGAGCGCTCACCGTGCCGCCGCCCAAGTACGGGAAGACGAAATGAAGGATGTACTCGATGGCGAACGCTCCAGCCAGCCCGGCCGAGTTGAGGACGTAGCCGACGAGCCCGAGACTGCCCGCCGTACCCCGAATGTGCAGATAGATCCCGGTGATCGCGAGTAAGCCGGTGAGCGCCGCGAACGGTGCGATGGCATGTGTGAGCGCCGTCTCCGGCAGGAACCCCGCCCGCCTGGCGGAATTGATGACGAGCAGCAGGGCGCAGACGAACCCCGCCGCTCCGGTGACCCGATAGACCCGCATCTCGAAGTGCCCCTTCTCTCGGTGATAACGCTCGTTATGATGCTCGTTATCGCCAGATATGGTGAGGGTGTGCCGAGAGACGTAAGCATCCCGAAAGAACTCGGCGCCCTGCGCCAGGACCTCCTCGACGCGGCCATGCGCGTCCTTCGCGAACATGGCGCGCTCCACCTCACCCTCCGCCGCGTGGCAGACGCCGCCGGAACCTCCACCATGGGCATCTACACCTGCTTCGGTGGCCGCGCCGGCCTCCTGGAGGCGATCTACCGGTACGGTTTCAGCATCCTCCACGAGGCGATGACCAGGTCGCTGAACGGCGCCACGGACCCGATCGCCCGGATCATGGCGGTGGCGTACGGCTACAGGCGGTTCGCTCTATCCGATCCCGCCCTCTACGCCCTGATGTTCGAGCGTCCGCTCCCCAACTTCGACCCCTCGCCCGAACAGCGCAACGACGCCCTCAGTCTGACCTTCTCCGTGCTCACCGAGGCCACCTCCGCCGCCGCCGAGGCCCATCTCATCCGCTCGATGGACCCCGTGCGCGCGGCGTACCTGGTGTGGACCACGATCCACGGCATCGTCAGCATCGAGCTCACGTGCTCGCTCCGCAGCCCGCTCCCCGGCTGGTTCCTGGATTCGCGCGAGGAAGGCGAACGTGTCCTCACCGACGGCGTCAACGCCCTCCTCTCGGGCCTCGCCTAACGCATTCGCGCTCCATGGCGCGGCGTGCAGATGAGCAGTTGCCGAAGGCGGGTGCCACTGGCCGGGTTGCCAGGTGGGCGCAGGCGACGCCAGGGTTGCAGATGGGCGTTAAGCGACGCGAGGGTTGCAGGTTGTCATAAGCGACGCGAGGGTTGCAGGCGTTCAGAGGGCGGTCCGCGGGTCTATGCCCCTGATGTCGCAGTGTGATCGAGCGAATCTGTAGCGTTATGCCTAGCTGGTAGGCATGGATGTGCTGAGATGGCCGGGTGAGTGAACGCAAGCCGTACGCGA
>NZ_JBQQBQ010000079.1:0-37004 GCF_052245915.1 Nonomuraea sp. 10N515B | reverse complement strand
CGTTCACCCGGAAGGTGCGTCCGTTCTGTGCGATGTTCATGATCTCAGCAGTCAGATCATCGCAGGTCGGAGGCACCTTCTTTTAGTTATCGATCTTCAGAACGAAATACCGGCTGAATAGCCGAGGTCGGAGCTGGCTGAGATCGGGAAGCACGCCGAGATCGATGAGCAGTGTCTATGCCGCTGGCCGCTGCAGGCGAAGTTGTTCGCCAAGGCGGCGACCCGGCCGGCTCGACAGAAGCCTCGCAAACCCAACCCAGGCTCAGGGGATCACCTTCACCGTCGACCGAGGCGAGGGGGCGGAGCCGCTCGTGCTCGAGCTTGGAGTCCAGCTCGCCCAACGAGACCCGCTCGACGCGGAGGACGCGTGCAAGGAGGCAGACGCGGAACTGCGTCATGTGGCCAGGGTCTTCTTCCATGGCACCGCACCAGCGGCCCCCTCACCCTGAGGAGCACCCCGCGGCCGCGTGCCGCACCAACGGAAGGTGGCGGCCGGGACGTGGCTGCCACCTCCCGTCGGTGGTGGTCAGCGGCAGAAGCCGAAGACCTGTGTGGTGACCATGGTGTGGTCGGAGGTGATGTTCGGCCTGGCGGCGCCTTGCCTGATCGAGGTGCCGACGTGGGTGAATTCCCGGCTCATGATGGTGTCGTGGTGTTCCTTGCTGTTCATCCACCAGCGCACCGCCGTGCGCGCGGTGGCTCCGCTGTCCCAGTCGGCGTAGACGTTCTCCCCGACCATCCAGGTGCCGGTCGGGCAGTAGTTGGCAGCTTTGGCACGCTGCCCGACTTCCCACTTGGTCTGCGGGTGGATATGCCACTCTTTGTTCTTCGGGTCTTTGGGGTCGTCGATCCACCACTTGAGGCGCTTGGCCTCTTTCACGAGCGAGTCGGCGGCCTTGAAAAGGCGATAGCTCTGCTGGAGCGCCGGCAGCCCGGCCTTCTTGCGCTCCGCGTTGATCAGACAGCGCATCGCGTTGCCCGCGAACGCCTCATTCAGCGTGACAGCGGCCTGCACCCTGCTCGCGCTCCAGTCCGGGTTGCGCAGCCGGTACCACCGGTGGGTCCGCACCGTGTTGTCGGCGAAGGCGCAGGACGCCTCCACAGCGGTGCGGGTGGTGCCGGCCGAGGCGGCGGTGCCGCCGACCGCCAGGGGGGTGACGGCCAGCGCGGTGGCAAGCGTGACCGTCGCCGTCTTGGTCGTGAAGGTCATCAGTGCTCCTCAGGGTCGCTCACTTCCCTGAGGGTGCGACCCGACCGCTGACCCTGTCATGAGTAGCCCCTACCTAATCACTGGCCAGCGTTCTGCCCGCCTCGTTGTCCTGGCGCACGCCTCTCGCGGATTCGTCGTCGCGGGCGATCAGCAGTGTCCTGGACAAGTGAGGCGTTCGCGGCCGCCGGCCTCCCCGCGCCGGTCCCACCCGGCGGGCTGGTCCACAGGTCACCGCTGTACAAGCAGGTCGGGCGGCACTTCGACGCGATCTCGTTCGATCCGGCACAGGTACGCACGATCACGCCGTCCGGGTACAACGAGGCGCCGTTCGTATGAAACCGCAACGGCACCTATTACTTCATGTGGTCGGAGAACGAGACCCGCAGCGAGGACTACCGGGGCGCCTACGCCACCGGCTCCACACCGCTCGGGCCGTGGACCAAGCGCGGCGTCGTGCTGCAGAAGCGGCTGGATCTTGGGATCAAGGGCACCGGCCACCACTCGGTGGTCCGCGCGCCCGGCACGGACACCTGGTACGTCACCTACCGCAAGTTCATCGACGTCGATCTCTGCTGATCTCTCGATCGGTCGTGAGTCTCTGCCGAGAAGCTCATGCCTCGGCCTCATCACTTTCTGGTCCGACTGTCTCGGACCCGCTGCCGGGCGTGATCGAGCACGTCGAAACGTCGTCCTGGACTCCCAGAGGCTGCTGAGCCTCTTCACTACCGCGTCTAGGATAAGTGGTCATGCTCTCCACCCCGCTGGAATCCCGAGTCGCGCAGGCGGCCGAGGCCGCGCTGGACGCACAGGGGTTCGTGGACCCCATCGGCGTGCTCGCCGGGATGGGCTGGCTCACCCCCGGCGGGATCGAGCACTGGCGGCGCGCCCGCGTGCCGTATCTGGAGAAGATCGTCGACGCCAACCTCGGCAAGCTGTCCAGCGCGTTGCGCATCCTGCGCCGCTGGGCTCAGGCCCGTGAGCTGAGACCGAGCGAGACCGTCTACCTTTCACGCACCCGCGATCGCCGTCCGCTGCGCTTCTCCAAGACCGGAGATCGAGGTTTGGAGCGCGCTTACCGGACCCATTGGGTGCCGGAACGCCGGTGATGCCGTTCATCGCCCTCCTCGACCTGCTCGAACGGCAGTGGGCCGCGCAACTGCGTCAGCTGTCGCTGGTGTCGGAAGCCGACGTTCCCGAGGAGATGGCGACGGCGGCGGCCGAAGCGCTCGGGCACGTCTACGGCCATGAAGAGGTCGCCGTCCGCTGGCCGGCCTGCGTGGCGGTCTCGCTCACCCACATGGCGGCGGCCGGCGAGGCGTTCTGGCCTCGCTGGAGGGTGGCCACCAAGCGCCGGGGCAACGCAGCCGGCTGGGGTAAGGCCTTCCTGGCCGCGCTGGACGTCTTTGGGCTGCCGCGTGAGGCCACCGCCACCCAATCGATCATGCTGCATGCCGGACGACCGGTGCCGGAGCCTCCCCGGCGCCTCCTCGACCCGTTCGGCGGGGGCATCTCCGGGCCGGAGGGAGAGGACCTGCTCGTCTTCGCCGAGGACGGCCGCGAGCTGACCGGGGACCTGCCACCCGGTCCGGTCTGGGTCGCTCATCGCCGCGACGGCGTGCTGACCTCAGATGGCCCGCTGCGCACGATCGCCGAGGGCCTGCTGCCCTTTGGCTGGGAGCACTGGCGGCTGGCGCTGGTCTCGCTGGAGGGTGGGAGCTGGCTGGCTGCGGCCTCATCTGGGGCCGACGGCCGCAGGAGGCCGGTGCGGGGCAAGGCCGGGCCACGGCTGCTCCCGGGGGAGGCCATCGGCGGCGTCAGCACACCGGACGGCTCCGCCGTACTGGCTGGGCTGCCTGCCCTGTGGCTGCCACGGGGTGACTGGCGGGTCACGGTGGGACGGTCGGGCGGTACAGCACAGCGAGCCGACCCCGCCGACCCGTGGGCTCTCCTGCCCAGGCCCTTACTCGGGACCTTTACCGTGACGGTCTCGGGTGCGGATGGCCGGCCCAAACGGCACACTGTCACCATCGTCGAGGGGCTGCGGGTCCGCTACGACCCGCCGATCCGGCTGTTCGAGGGAGACGGGCTGGCTCCGGCGGACGTGTCCTTCCACACCGGTCCTGGGCTGACAGCGACGCCGCAGGCGCTCACCTTCACCGCCGCGCAGACGACGCGCCCGCTCACCTGCGTGGCGTCCGGGCGCCCGCTGGCGCTCACCGTGCGCCCACCGCACATGCGGGTGCGCGTGGATCAGCAGTGGCACACAGCGCCACCCCGCCTGACGCCGGAACATCGGTGGCTGCGGCTGGACGTGCCCGGCCTGACCAAGCCGCCCATCGAGGTGATCGCGGGCGACGGCGCCGTACAGGAGTTGACCGCGCACGCCCGCGGCGACTATCCGCTCGTGCGCCTGCGGGACACCGTGCTGGCGCACGGTGAGATCACTCTGCGGGTACGGAACACTACTCTGGCCACAATGTCTCCTCCGCAACGAGCCACACCAGATCCATGGCTCTGCAACGATTGACCCATGGATCCCCTCGCCACCAGCGCGCTCATCACCGGCACCTACCGGCGCTACCTGCGCTCGCTGCTGCCCGTGCGCGAGCCTGCGATCGCCGAGGCGCTCGCGGAGCAGATCGAGGCCAGTCCGCTGCTGACCAAAGGGCCCCTGCTTGAGGCCACCCCGCCCTACCGGACGGGCGCGACTTTGCGCGAGCTGATCGGCCAGCGGGTGCTGGATCCCGCCTTCGCCACGCTCGGCAGCAGGGCGCTCCCGCTGGACCGGCCGCTCTATCTGCATCAGGAGCAGGCGCTGCGCAAGGCGGCGACAGGCCGGAACCTCGTGGTGGCAACCGGCACCGGCTCGGGCAAGACGGAGAGCTTCCTGCTGCCGATCCTGTCCGCGCTGACCGCCGAGGGCGACCCGCCGCCCGGGGTGCGGGCGCTGATGCTCTACCCGATGAACGCGCTCGCCAACGACCAGCTCAAACGGCTGCGGGACCTGCTCGCCGCCGCGCCGCAGATCACCTTCGGCCGCTACACGGGCGACACCCCTGAGCGGGCCCAGCAAGGTGCTGCTCTCTTCGAGGAGCTCAATCCCGGCCGGCCCCGGCTGCCCAACGAGTTGCTCAGCCGCGAGGAGATGCGGGCCACTCCCCCGCATCTGCTGCTCACCAACTACGCGATGCTGGAATACCTGCTGCTCCGCCCCGACGACCTGGAGCTCTTCGAGCACGCCGAGCGGTGGCGGTTCGTGGTGCTGGACGAGGCGCATGTGTACGACGGCGCCAGGGCCGAGGAGCTCGGGATGCTGCTGCGCCGGTTGCGTGACCGGGTGGCGCCCGGGCGCAGGCTGCAGGCCATCGCGACCAGCGCCACGGTCGGCGACGAGGGCGCGGCTGTTCTGGACTTCGCCGCGAGACTGTTCGACGCGCCGTTCGACGATGCCGACCTGGTGACCGCCACCCGGGTGGAGATGCCATCCGGGCCGTTCTGGGGGCCGCTCACCGCAGCCGACTACCGCAAGCTGGCCGTGAGCGAGGATCCGGCGGCCGAGCTGGTCCGCCGCTCCGGGATGTCGCACGCGGGTACGGCTCTCGCCCACGAGCACGCGATGGCCACCCTTCGCGGCAGCCTCGCGGCCGGACCGAAGCCCATCGCCGAACTGGCCCGGCTGATCTTCGAAGAGCAGGAGGAGCCGGACGAGGCGCTGGCCGCGCTAGTGGCAGTGGGCGCGCGGATCACCGACGGCGCGGGCAGTCCGGTGCTGTCGGCTCGCTATCACCTGTTCGCCCGGGCCACCGAGGGCGCCTTCACCTGCCTGACCGGCCCGCACGTCGCGCTCGGCCGTCATGAGAGCTGTCCCACCTGCTCCAGCGCCGTCTTCGAGTTCGGCGCGTGCAAGCGCTGCGGCGCGGTCCACCTGATGGGCGCGGTCGAGCCGGCCGGTCGGCGGTTCACCCCCAGGGTGAGCGGGATGGAGTCCAGGGTCTGGCTGCTGCTCGGCGACACGCCCGAGCTGGCCGACGAGGACGACGAGACCCTGGAGGAGGGGCCGGAGACCGAGGCGCAGGACGCCTTCCTGTGCGGCAGGTGCGGCGCCCTCCACGCGACTGCGCAGGGCCCCTGCTGCGCCGGCGGCGCGCTGCGTCCGGTACGCCGGCTGAAGACCAAGGCCAGCTCGCCCAGCGGTTGCCTGGCCTGCGGGGCCCGCGGCGCCGGGATGATCCGCCTGTTCGAGAGCGGTAACGAGGCCGCGGCCGCGGTCCTGGCCACGACGCTCTACCAGGCGCTGCCGCCCATGCCGGAGCAGGAGGACCGGCCGGGCGGCGGGCGCAAGCTGCTGACCTTCAGCGACAGCCGTCAGGCCGCCGCCTACTTCGCTCCCTACCTGGAGTCGAGTTATGCCCAGATCCAGCAGCGCAAGCTGATCCTTGACGGTCTGGGCCGCGCCGTACGCCGCGACGACGACGCCACCGTCGACGACCTGGTGGATGAGGTAGTCGGGGCGGCCGGGGACGCGGGCGTGTTCGAGCGCCGCGCCTCGCGCCAGCAGCGGCGGCGCACGGTGGCGCTGTGGGTGATGCGCGAACTGGTGGCCATGGACGAACGCCAGTCGCTGGAGGGGCTCGGGCTGCTGCGGGTCGAGCTCGACAGGGAGCCGGGCTGGCGGCTGCCCGCACCCCTGCTGGAGCTGGGGTTGAGCCCGGAGGAATGCTGGTCGCTGCTGGGCGAGCTGGCCCGCTCGCTGCGCCAGCAGGGCGCGCTGACCATGCCGGAGGAGGTCGATCCGCGCGACGAGCTGTTCGATCCCCGCCGTGGTCCGATCTACGTGCGCGGCGACGGCGCCGAGGCCAGGCTCAAGGTGCTCAGCTGGCTGCCGACGCGAGGCGTCAACCGCCGGCTCGACTACCTGCGCAGGGTACTGGCCGCGCTCGGGTCCGAGGCGGACGCGCGGGAGATCCTCGACGGCTGCTGGAGGCTGCTCACCTCGCTGCGCGACGGCTGGCTGAGCTCGGCGGCTCTGCCCAGGCTCGGCCAGGTCTTCCAGCTCGATCACACCTGGCTGAAGCTGTCGGCGGCCGGGGCGATCCACCGGTGTGGCCTGTGCCGCAGGATCAGCGCCGTCACCGTGCGCGGAGTCTGTCCCACGCTCGGCTGCGCGGGCACCCTCGCGCCGGCGGAACCCGACCTCGACGATCACCATCGGATGCTGTACCGCTCCATGGCGCCGGTGCCGCTGCTGGCCAGGGAGCACACCGCCCAGTGGACCGGGCTGGAGGCCGCCGACATCCAGCAGCGGTTCCTGCGCGGCGAAGTCAACGTGCTGTCCTGCTCGACCACCTTCGAGCTGGGCGTCGACGTGGGCGAGCTGCAGGCGGTCATGCTGCGCAACATGCCGCCGGCCACCGCCAACTACATCCAGCGGGCCGGGCGAGCAGGGCGGCGCACCGACTCGGCCGCGCTGGTGCTGACCTACGCTCAGCGGCGCTCGCACGATCTGTCCCGCTACCAGGAGCCGGAGGCGATGATCGCCGGGCGGGTGCGCGCGCCGTACGTGCCGCTCGGCAACGACCGCATCGACCGGCGGCACGCGCACTCCGTGGCGCTGGCCGCCTTCTTCAGGGACGCCAAGGAGAGCTCGGGCGTGGTGTGGAAGACGGCCGGCGGCTTCTTCCTGTCCGGCGCGAGCGCGCAGGTCAAGGCCTATCTCACGCCGGTGCCCGACGGGGTGCTCTGCTCGCTGCGCAGGGTGCTGCCCGCGCCGGTGCAGGTGCAGATCGGCGTCGACTCGGGCGCGTGGGTGCGCGACCTCGCAGACCTGCTCGAGCAGGTACGGCTGGAGCTCGCGGCAGACATCGAGGCCTTCGAGGAACGCAGGAAGGAAGCCTTCGACAAGCGCCGCAGCGATCTGGCCGCCCGCTACGAGCGAACAATCAACACGCTGACCCGCCGATCCCTGATCGGTTACCTCGCCAACAGGAACGTGCTGCCCAAATACGGCTTCCCCGTCGACAGCGTCGAGCTGCGTACCGCGCACTGCGACAGCCAGGTGGGCGCCAGGCTGGAGCTGAGCAGGGACCTGTCCACCGCGATCTACGAGTACGCCCCTGGCTCCGAGGTGGTGGCGGGCGGCGTGCTCTGGCGCTCCGCAGGTGTCTACCGGCTGCCGGGGCGGGAGCTGATCAGCCGCACCTACGCGGTCTGCCGTACTTGCCAGCACTACCGCGAGGGCGACGAGACGCTGGAGGCGGCCTGCCCGGCGTGCGGCAGCGCGGGCGAGGGCGCGCCGCGCCAGTACTACGTGCCCGAGTTCGGCTTCGTCGCCGACCACCGGACCGCGAAACCGGGGACCGCGCCGCCGAGGAGCGCCTGGCACGGCTCCACTCACATCGTCTCGCTCGGCGAGGAACTGGCCGAGCGCCGGTGGACCTCCTCCAGCGGGGCGTCGGTGTGGTGCAGGTCGGGGTCGCGCGGACGGCTGGTCATGCTGTCGGAAGGACCGGCCGGAAGCGGCTTCCTGATCTGCGACTGGTGCGGCTGGGGCACGCCGAACCGGGGCAAGACGGCCAAGTCGCACGTCAACCCGCTGCGGCAGGGCGAGTGCACGGGGCCGCTGCGCTGGCGGTCCCTGGCTCACAGCTTCGAGACCGACCTGGCCGAGCTGCGCTTCGAGGCGCCGGGGCTGATCTCCGCCGCTCACTGGCGTTCCTCCCTGTACGCCCTGCTCGAAGGGGCGGCCGACGGGATGGAGATCAGCAGGAACGACCTCGACGGTGCGGTCAACCCCGGCGCCGACGGGCGAACCGGGTTGGTCGTCTTCGACACGGTGCCCGGCGGCGCAGGCGCGGCGCTGCGCGTGGCCGATGCGCTCGACGTGGTCGTCGAGGCGGCGCTGCGGCGGGTCGCCTCGTGCGACTGCGGCACCGAGACCTCCTGCTACGGCTGCCTGCGTACGCGGCGCAACGAACGCCACCACGACGAGCTGAGCCGCGGCGCGGCCCTGCACGTCCTGGGCGGACTGCGCGACCTGCGGGTGCAGGCCTCCGCATCGCTCCAGAACCGATGACGCCGCGCGGAGTTGTCGGTCGTGTACGCCATGCTGGATGAGCCTTGAGACCTCCTGAGAGCCGGATGGGACCAGTGAACTTCGAAGACGCACCTGGCGCGTTCGGGATCGACGCGTTCACGCTCGACGACCGGATGCGGCTGTTCCACTTCGCCGCGGCGGAGAAGCGCCTGGAATACCTGTGGGTGCTGCGTGCTTTCGACCGCGGGCGGGCCAACTACCAGGTGCTGCTGCACGCCTCCGGCGTACGCGATCTGCTTGACGAGCTCGGCGCCCCAGAGGTGGGCGATGTGCAGTCGCTGCTCGACTCGCTGAACGACTGGCAGCTGCTTGACCGCAGCTACGACGGCACCAGGGCGGCCAACCTGGCCGAATACCGCAACAGGCACTACATCTACCAGTTCACTCAGGCGGGTTATCGCGCTTATCGCGCGGTGGAGGAGGTGCTCGGGGCCAGGCTGGAGGACGCCCAGCTGTCCAGGCTGATCTTCCCCGACATTCTGGCCGACCTGGAGGCGCTGGCCGAGGCCAACAGGAGCGGTGACGGCGACGAGGTCTATCGCAAGCTCAGCCGCTTGGACCACGTCCTCGGCGACATGGCGCAGCGGGCCGCCCGCTTCTACCTGATGCTGGGCGACCTGGCCCGCACCAACGACACCAGGCCAGAGGTGTTCCTGTCGCACAAGGACTCGTTGCTCACCCATATGCGCGAGTTCACCGCCGAGCTGGCCAGGTTCACGCCCCGGCTGGCGCGAGCGGTCCATGAGGTGGCGGATACCGGAGTGGACCGGCTGATCGCGCACGCGGTCGCGGCCGACGACCGGATCTTCCGCGCGCCCGGCGAGCGGGAGGATGACTGGCGGCAGCGCTGGGCGGGCCTGACCCACTGGTTCGGCGACGGCGTGCACAGCGAGGCCGAGCGGCTGCAGAGCGCGACCGTCACCGCGATCGCCAACGTGCTCGCGTTGCTGCGCCGGGTGACCGAGGCGCGCAGGGGCGGAGTGAGCAGGGAGAGCCAGCTGCGGCACCTGGCGCAGTGGTTCACCTCGTGCCCCGACGACGAGGCGGCGCACGGCCTGTTCCAGGCCGTCTTCGACCTGGGGGGCCCGCGGCACCTGTCGGTCACACACGAGGATCCCGAGCTGATCCCGGCGCGGCGGTCCTGGTGGGACGCGGAGCCTGTGCGCCTGGCCAGAGGGCTGGTCGAGGCAGGCAGGGAGCCACGCATGTCCGGGGCCACCGCCAGGATCGAGCGCAACGACGCCCAGCGGCAGTGGCTGCGCGCCGAGCAGCTCAAGCTGGCCAGGCAGCGGCGCGACGCGGCCGCCTCGCTGGCCGGAGACGGCGTCTACGAGCGGGTGCTCGACGAGCCTGAGACCGTCACTCTGCTGAGCCTGCTCGATCACGCACTCAGCTCCCGGGTGGCGACCAGCCGCCGGGTCACCGCGGGCGGCTCCGCCCATGGCGTACGGCTGACGCTTCACCCCTGCGAGGGCTCCACCACCGTGCGGACCGTACGCGGGCGCCTGCACCTGAATGGCATGCGGCTGGAGGTGTCGAGGTGAGTGTCGCTGAGCAGGTGAGCCCGCTTGAGCTGGCCGACTACCAGCGGGCGGTCCGGCTGCTGCTGGCCCATCCGCTGATCACCGAGGTCCATCCGAACAGGGCGGCGCTGCCGCTGGTCCGCCGGTGGGCCGCCCAGCTGCGCACCGACCTGCACGAGTTGCTCGGCTACCGCCTGGTGACCACGGCCAACACCGCGCGGCTGTTGCGGGCGCAGGACGACCTCGATCTCACCCGTCCTGCCATGACCAGGACCGACCGGCCCTTCGACCGGCGCAGATACGCCTACCTGGTGCTCACGCTGGCGGCTCTGGGTCGATCAGGCACCCAGATCGCGCTCAGCGAGCTGGCCGAGGCCGTCGCCGCCGACGCGACCAGGATCGACGGCCTGGGCCTCGACACCGAGCGCAAACCCGACAGAGACGCCTTCGTCGACGCGGTGACCTGGCTGACCGAGCGCGGCGCGCTGGCGCTGGCCGACGGCTCCGCCGCCGACTGGGCCAGCAGTCCGGACCGGGCCGAGGCGCTCTACGACATCGACCGTGAGGTCGTCTTCGCGATCTACCGGCCGAGCCGGGTGCTGCAGCATCTGGGCTCGGTGACCGGGCTGCTGGAGACCGATCGCGGCCTCGTGCAGGGCGTGCACCGCATCCGCGAGGCCGCCGCGCGCAAGGCCAGGCGGCTGGTGCTCGAGCGGCCCGTCGTCTACTACGCCGACGTCAGCGAGTCGCTGCGCGGCCAGCTGCGCCACCCCGGCCTGGCCGAGGACCTCGAGCGGCTGATCGGGCAGGCGGTGGAGCGCCGCGCAGAGGGCTTGGCCCTGATCGACACCTCGGGCCGCCTGTCCGACATCCGCTTCCCCAGCGGCGGCACCCCGTCCCAGGCCGCGCTGCTGCTGTCCACGCGCATCGCCGCGCAGGTCGCGAAGGGAACGCTACCGACGATGCCCGCGCCGACCGCGGCCGAGCGCACCGAGGCCAGTGCCGCGAGGATCGACGCGGGTCTGCCACTCCGAGGCGTGGTGGCCGAGCTCACCGTGGCGGAGCCTGGCACCGAGCCCGAGCCCGAGCCCGAGCCCGCCGAGAGCGCGCTCTACCCGTTCCTCACCGACGCGTGGCTGAAGGGCGCGATGAAGGACCTCATGAGCACCTATGGCTCCGCCTTCGCCGTCGCCTGGCGCGGCGACCCCGACCGGCTGCTGCGTGAGGCTCTACGCCTGCTGTCGGCGCTCGGGCTCGTCGCCCGCGTCGAGGGCGGCGTGCTCGCGCTCCCCTTGCTGGCCCGCTACCGGGCCACGACGGCCGAAATCAAGCCACGACCCACCAAGGAAACATCGTGACGCGCTACGTGCCCACCCGGGCCGGGATCATCAACCTGTGGGACTACCGGGATGAGGAGTTCACCTTCGCGAACGGCTGGCTGATCCTGCGCGGCCCCAACGGCTCGGGCAAGACCAAGGCGCTGGAGGTGCTCTTCCCGTTCGTGCTCGACGGGCGGATCGACCCCAAACGGCTCAACCCGTTCGCCTCAGAGGACCGGACGATGAAGTCCAACCTGCTCTTCCGCGGACAGGACACCGCGCTCGGCTACGTCTGGCTCGAGCTGCGCCACCGCGACACCGGCCAGGCCGTCACCGTGGGCATCGGCCTGCACGCCCAGCGCCACCGCGACGCCCCGGTGCGCTGGCACTTCGTCGCCGAAGGCCGCGTCGGCGAGGACTTCTCGCTGCTCACACCCGACGACCGGCCGATGACCAGGAAGCAGCTCGTCGAGGAGCTGGGCGAGCATGCGCTCACCGCCTCACCGACCGACTACCGGCACGCGATCGATCAGCGGCTGTTCGGCCTGGGCAGGGAGCGCTACGAGCAGCTGATCACGCTGATCCTGACGCTGCGCCGCCCGCAGCTGGCCAAGAACCTCGACCCGGGCAAGCTGTCCGACACCCTCACCGACGGGTTGCGTCCCATCGACGACGAACTGATCGCCGAGGCGGCCCGCTCGTTCGACGACATGGAGAGCGTGGCGCGGACCCTGGAGGGGTTGATCGCCGCCGACGAGGCGACGCAGGCGTTCCTGTCCAGCTACACCACCTACCTGCGCACGCACTCGCGCTGGGCGGCCGACGCGCTGACCCGCCGCCGCGACGACGTCGCAACTCACCGGGGAGCGCTCGAGGCCGCCACGCGCACGCTGACCGCAGCCGAGCGGCAGCAGGCGGAGGCCGAGGCGGCCATGGTGGCGGCCGAGGAGACGCTGGCCGGCCTGCGCGCCCGGCTGGAGCAGCTCAGGAGCAGCGCCGCCTACCAGGCCGTCGAGCAGCTCGCCGACCTCGAGCGGCTGGTCAGGACATGCGCGGAGACGGCCGCCACCGTCGTCACCGAGTTGGAACGCCGGGCCGCCACCACGCAGAAGGCCCGCGTCCAGCTGTCCTCGGCCCAACGCGACCTGACCGAGCTGGCGGCGGCGGTCTCCCGCACCTCAGCCGACCTGGCGGCCGAGGCAGCCGCCGCTGGCATCCTCTGGAGTCCCGGCGACGCTGAGCGCGGCGGCTTCGCCGATCGAGTGGGCAGCCGGGTCGCCGCCAGGGCAGGCGATCTGCGGGCAGTCCGCGAGGCGCTCGCCACGGTGCAGAAGGCCGAGCAGGCACGCGACCTGGCCAAGGTGGCGCTCGATCAGGCCATGACCGCGCTCGCCAGGGCGGAGGCCGCCGAGGCCGAGGCGGCGCAGGCGGTGGCCGAGGCACGCGATCACGCCAGGGAGCAGCTCGCCTCCTGGGCCGAGCACCATCGCTTCGACGTCGCACCCCTGGAGGCGGCGCTTGAGCGGGTGGGTGAGCCGGATGCTCCCGGACTCGACATGGTGTTCGCGGGGCTGACGGCGGCTGCCGCACAGGATCTGCGTGACACCCTCGCGCGGCTGCGCGCGGAGCGGTCCGCTGCGGAGGACGAGCGCGCGCGGGTCGGCGCCGAGCGAGCGCGGATCGCGGCGGAGCACGATGACGCGCCGCTGCCCTGCGCAGCTCGTACGGCTCCCCGCGAGGCCAAGGCAGGTGCACCGCTGTGGCGGCTGGTCAGGTTCGCCGATCACGTGTCACCCGAGCAGGCCACAGCGGTCGAGGCGGCGCTGGAGGCGGCCAACCTGCTCGACGCGTGGGTGACCCCGACGCCTGTGAGCGTGGCGGCCGGGGATTCCGAGGGCTACCTGGAGCCTGGCGTCCCGGTCACGCCCAGCCTTGCCGAGTTGCTGGTTCCCGAGGAGGGCACGCCGGTCTCCCCTGAGCGGATCACCGCGATCCTGCGTTCCGTCTCGCTCGGCGGGCAGAGTCCGACGATCACTCCCGACGGGCGGTTCGCACAGGGTATCCAGGTCGGCGCCCATCACAAGGAGCACGCCGAATATGTCGGAGCCACCGCTCGGGCGCGCCGCCGTGCCGTACGTCTTGCAGAATGTGACGCCAAGCTGGCTGAGCTGAGCGACACCATCACCGGTCTTGACCGGCAGCGGGCAGGCGCCGAGTCGGCGCTGGAATCCATCGATGCGGCGCGCGCCGCGCTGCCCAGGACCGGGCCGATCGCGGCCGCCCTGCACGAGCACCAGGGGGCAGCCGGTCGTCTGCGAGCCACCAGGGACAACGCCGACGAGGCGCAGAGCGGCTACGACGCGGCCGTGGCCGCGTGCGGCGCGACCGAGCGGGCCCTACGCAGGGCCGGAGCCGAGCACGCGCTCGACCCCGAGCAGGTCGAGGAGGTGGCGCAGGCCCTGCGGCGCTTCGAAAGCACGGCGGCCGCGCTGTCCGGTCGCTGGCGCGAGGAGGCGCGGCAGCGTGAGGCCGTCGAGGAGGCCACCGAGCGGCTGGAATCGGCGGCCGACGACGAGGCGGCCGCTGAGCAGAGCGCGGTGACGGCGCGGCTGCGGCACACCGAGGAGGCCGCCAGACTGGAAGTCCTCCAGCAGACCATGGGCGCGGAGGCGAGCCAGGTGCTGGCCGAGATCGAGGCGGCGGAAGGCGGCATCGTGGCCGCGTCCAGGGCGGTCGAGTCGGCCAGGAACGCCGAGCGGACGGCGCTCACCGAGACCGCCACGGCCCGCGCCCGGCTGGCGGCCGCACAAGAGTCCTTGCAGGTCGCGGCGGGTGAAGAACGCCAGACGGCCAGAGGGCTCGCGCCCTTTGCCCAGCGTGAGCTGCTCGACGTGCTCAAGTGTCCGCCAGGCCTGACCTGGCCCGCGCAGGAGGCCGACTGGCTCGGCGAGCAGCTGCCCGACGCGGTGCGTGCCGTACACGAGGCGATCCTCTCCGTGACCCGCGACCTGACACCAACCGAGATCTCGCTCAAGCAGTCGACCACTCGCCTGACCAAGGCGCTGGACGACCTGCAGGCGCAGCTCACCGCCGCCGGACAGGACTACCGTCCGGAGTGGGACGGCGCCGACGGGGTGATCGTGGTCAGAGTCGCCGACGAGGACGGTCTGCTGCCTGTGGGCGCCTTCGCCGCGAAGATGGCTGAGGCCCGCCGCGACCAGCAGCAGCTGCTCAGCGAGTCCGAGCAGCGCATCCTGGAGGACGCGCTGCTCACCCGGCTGGCTCAGCAGATTCACGACCGCACGGTCGATGCCCGAGACCTGATCAGGCGGATGAACACAGAGATGCGTTCGCGCAAGATGTCCTCCGGCACCACGGTCGGGGTGAGCTGGCAGCTCGCCGACAACCTGGAGGAGGAGCAGCGGGCGGTCTGCGGGCTGCTCGACGCCGACGCGGCCAGGCTCGGTCCCGATGAGCTGAGCCGGATGCGCGCCCACTTCGCCACCCAGATCAAGAACGCCAGGGCGCGCGAGCGCGAGCTGCCCTACCGCGAGCTGCTCACCAAGGTTCTCGACTACCGCCGCTGGCGGCAGTTCACCTTCCAGCTCGTACGGCCCGGCGGCGCGGAAGAGCGGCTCACCCGCGCCAAGCACAGCCGCCTGTCCGGAGGCGAGCAGTCGGTCTCGCTGCACCTGCCCCTGTTCGCCGCCGCCCACGCCATGCTCAACTCGGCCAGACCTGACGCTCCCCGGCTGCTCGCGCTGGACGAGGCGTTCGCCGGGGTCGACGACACGGGGCGCAGCGAGCTGATGGGCCTGGCCGCCCAGTTCGACCTCGACCTGTTCATGACCGGCTACGACTTGTGGGCCACGCACGCGGCCGTGCCCGCCGCGGCCCACTACGACCTGGCTCACTCGCCCGTCGAACATACGGTCAGCGCCCTGCTGCTGGTGTGGGATGGAGCCGAGCTGCTTGCAGACGACACCGGCGAGCTGACCGCCGCGCTCGGCTCCCCCGGAATGCGGCGGGTGCCCGTTGGTTGATCTCCCCGACCGCCTCCTGACGGCCGCTCGCCGTCGCCTGGAGCGCACCGGAGGAGCGCTGGAGGGCTCCATCGGGCTGACCGCGCCCACGGACGATGAGCGGCGCGCCATCATCGGCATCACCGGGATCTATCGCCCGGAAGGCGTCAAACGGCTCACCGTGTCGCTGGCCGACCTCGACGCCGCGATCCCAGGCGGGCTGCTCCGGGCGCTGGGCGGCCAGGTCAGGGACAGAGCGGCGGAACGTGCTGCTGAGGAGGCAGCCAGGGAGGGCCTGCTGGCCACCCCCTCCAAACATGTGGGAACCCCCTGGTTCGCCGACTGGCTGGCCGCGATGAGCGCCGACGGCACCCTCACCCGCCTCATCCGGCGCGGTGACGGCCACCTGATCCGCCAGGCGTGCGCCGTGCTCGACCTGCTTCCTGCGTCCTTCGTCCCGCTGCCGGTGCTAGCCGAGGCTGCCACAGGAGACACCAAGGCGCTCGGCCGTGGCAGCCCGCTGGCCACGCTGGTGCTGCGCGCGCTCGCTCTGCGCACGTCCGGGGAGCTCTCGCCGCGCGAGCTGTGGGAGTCGGCCGGAGTGATCGTCGACGACCTGGCCAGCCAGGTGCTCGTGCTCAATGTCAGGACCCGCGGCGGCACCGTGGTGTCGCGCTGGCTCGATGACGCCGCCGCGCACGGCATCCCATTTCGCCTCACCCTCCAGCAGCAGGTCGAGTACGAGATCGTGCCGGACGTCGAGGAGGTCTTCGTCTGCGAGAACCCCGCGGTCCTTCGCGCCGCCGCTGCCGAGCTCGGCACGGCGTCGGCCCCCCTGGTCTGCACCGAGGGGATCCCCTCGGCAGCCTGCCACAAGCTGCTCACCGCATGCACCCGGCCGCGCTGGCGAGCCGACTTCGACTGGACCGGGCTGCGCATCCTCGCCTCTGCCCAACTGCGGCACGGCGCGATCCCCTGGCGGATGGGTGCGGCCGACTACTCCGCCGGGCTGGAGCTGGGCGAATCTACCCCACTCACCGGCAGCCCCGCGGCCAGCCTCTGGGACCAGGCCCTCGCCGACGCGATGGCCGCCGCCGGCCGCGCTGTTATGGAGGAACGCCTCATCCCCGCACTCCTCGCCGACCTGACGCGAACTGCGTGAACGGCTGCCCTACTGTGTTCATGCGGCGGCATAGTGCATGAATGCGACGGAAAACCACATCCATGCACGTCAAGCAGGATGCACATCGCGTCCGAGATGGACTGCAAGTCATCCTGGCGCGCGGGCGAATCGCCGGGCGACGGCTGCTCAATGGTTGCTCGTAGCGGTTGGGCCCAGCACGCGAATGCGCCTGCCGGCGTCCTCGAAGCCGCTGCCGTATCGATCGCCTGGCCGCGCAGCCCATCCGCTCGCACACAGGCTGATAGTGGGGAGGAAGCGACCATGCCTGATCATGATAGGACGATGCCTGCAAAGAGCCGGCTTCCCGGCACCACTACTATGGCCGGCTGGTAACAACGACCGAGGAGTGAGGACGTGGAGCGTACGTTCCAGGTCGATCTGCGAGGGATCGTCGACCTGTTCAGCCGACACTTGTACGCCAGTCCACGGGTGTACATGCGGGAGCTCCTGCAGAACGCGGTCGACGCCATCACCGCCCGCCGGGCGATCGACCCGGGTGCGCCGGCCGTGGTGTCGATCGAGCCGCCCGAGGTCACCGGCGACGGGACACTGCGCATACACGACAGTGGTATCGGCCTGTCCGAGCCCGAGGTGCACGAGCTGCTCGCCACGATCGGGCGTAGCTCCAAGCGGGACGACCTGGGCCTGGCGCGGCACGAGTTCCTCGGCCAGTTCGGCATCGGACTGCTGTCCTGCTTTCTGGTGGCCGACGAAGTCCGGGTGACCACTCGCTCCGCGCACGGCGGGCCGACGGTGGAGTGGACCGGCCTGGCCGACGGGCGCTATCGCGTGGCCCCCGCGACGCGCGAGCGCATAGAGCCCGGTACCACGGTGACGCTCAGCCCGGTGCCCGGCATGGCTCGCTGGCTGGCCGGCGAGATGGTGAACGACCTGGTGGCGTCGTACGGGGACGCGTTGCCGGTGACGATTTCGATCGCCGGGCGGCGGGTGAACTCCGGTGCGCTGCCCTGGCAGCACGGGTATCCGTCGCCGGCCGCGCGGGCCGGGGCACTGCGCGCGTACGCCGAACGCGTCTTCGGCTTCGCCCCGTTCGACGTGATCGACCTGGCGGTCCCCGAGGCCGGGCTGACCGGGCTGGCGTTCGTCCTGCCGATGGCGGCCAATCCCGCGGCCCAGTCGGGTCACCGGGTGTACCTGCGCCGGATGCTGCTGGCCGACGGCGTCGACAAGCTGCTGCCAGAGTGGGCGTTCTTTGTCCGGTGCGTGGTGGACACCGGCGAACTGCGCCCGACCGCCAGCCGCGAGGCATTGTACGAAGACGACCTGCTCGCCGACACGCGGGAGGCACTCGGCGCGCAGGTGAGGGACTGGCTCGTGCGCCTGGCCGCGACCGAGCCGGACCGCCTCCGGCAGTTCCTGGCCGTCCACCACCTGGGCGTCAAGTCACTGGCATTGCACGATGTGGAAATGCTGCGCGTGGTGGACCGCTGGTGGCCGATGGAGACCGACGCCGGGCCGATGACGCTCGCCGACTTCCGCCGACGACACCCGGTGGTGCGCTACACGGCGACCGCCGACGAGTTCCGCGTGCTGGCCGCGGTCGCCAGCGCGCAGAACTTCGGCCTGGTCAACGGCGGCTACGCGTACGACATCGAGATCATGCGCCGGCTTCCGCTGCTGGACCCGGCGATCGTCGTACGCCGGCTGGATCCCACCGAGCTGGCCACCCGGTTCGAGCCGCCGGACCCGGTGCTGGAGGCCCGGCTGCGGCCGTTCCTCACAGCGGCTGCCGGTGTCCTGCGGAACCTGGGATGCGACGTGGTACCGCGTTCCTTCGACCCGCCTGCCCTGCCGGCCCTGTACCTGACGAGCCGGGCCGCGGTGCAGGCGGCGGAGATGCGGACGGCCTGGTCGTCGGCGGGTGAGCTGTGGTCCGGAGTGCTCGGCGCCGTGGACACCACTGACGCGGCGCACCGGCCGCAGCTGATCCTCAACCTGCGCAACCCCGTCGTGCGGCGGGTCGCCGAGGTGCGCGACCCGGCCCTGGCCGCTCTCGGCATTCAGGCTCTGTACGGTCAGGCGCTGCTGTCCGGCCACCATCCGCTCCGCCCGGAGGACGGCGCGATGCTCAACCGTTCCTTCCTGGATCTGCTGGACTGGGCCATCGGCGCGGCAGGCGCCCGATGAGCCGGAGCGGGGCCGAGCTGGCCGCCATGCTGGAGCAGGCCAGGCGGATGGGCCACGGCGAGGCGCAGACCGCGCTGCTGGAGGACCTGGTGCGGCACGCCGACGCCGGCGGACTGCACCGGCTGGCCTTCGCCGCGCGCCGCAGCCTGGCCAACGCGTACTGCGTCGATCGTCAGTGGGACAAGGCGTTCCCGCTGTTCTCCCGTTGCCTGAGCGAGTACGACGCACGGCCCGGCGAGTTCGGGCCGGAAGAGGATTGGTCGCTGCGCAGCTGGTACGCGAACATCGCCCAGTCGATGGCCGAGTTTCCCGAGATCAGCCTGGCCCAGATCTACGGCGCTTTCGAGGACATGGAGCGCCGTTTCCGCGCCGGTGGTCACAGCCTGCGGCAGGTGTACGACGCCCGCCGGTGGGTGGCACAGCTCGCCCGCGACTGGCCCGAGGAGGAGCGCTGCCACCAGCAGTGGGAGGCGGCCGGCGGGCCCGACCCGGACTCGGTGTGGGACTTCGAGGTCCAGGTCGAGCGGCTGCTCCTGCGCGGCAACGACGCTTCTGTCGGGCGGGCGCTGGCCCTCGCCGGGCCGGTGCTCGCGGGCGAGGTCACCTTCACGGAGCCGTCCGCTCCGATCCAGTGCCTGATGTTGCTGCCGCTGGCCCGCGCCGGGCGACTGGAGGAGGCGGCGAAGGCGTTCAACCGGGCACGCCGTGCGATGTACCAGGGCGTCTACCGATACGAGTACGGCGGCATGAAGATCGAGTTCTGTGCGCTGACCGGTAATGAGGAGACCGGGCTGTCGGCCCTGCGGGAGCAGCTGGCGGGCTTTCCCACGCTGAACCGGCCGAACGGCAAGATGGAGTTCGCCACCGCCGCGGCGGTCCTGCTCCGGCGGCTGACCGCGGCCGGCCGGGGCGACGAGACGGTCCGAGCGAACGGCAGCGACCTCACCTGGTCGGTGGCCGAGCTGTGCCACGAGATGGAGAGCACCGCACGGGACCTGGCCGCCCGGTTCGACGCGCGCAACGGCACCACCTGTCAGGGGGACCGGATCCGCGCCCGGCTGACCGCGCCTCCCGTCGTCGACTTCCTGCCGCTCTCTCCGGGCGCCCGCAGACCGGTACGGCTGGAGATCCCGCCCGGCCTGCCGCCCGAGGCGTTGCTGGACCGGGCCGAGTGGCACGAGCGACGGGACGAGCCCGCCCTGGCCCGCCGGTATGTGGCCGCCGTCGGCACACCCCCGCCGCACCTGGCCGCGCGCCACGCCGAGCTGACCGCTCTGACCGACTCCGAGCGGGCCGAGGAACGGTTCCGCTGGGCGGCAGAGGCCTACCGGCAGGCCGGCGACCAGCAGCGCTACCTGCTGTGCACGTGCCGGCTCGGCAACTGGCTGTGCGATCAGGACCGGTTCCACGAGGGCCTGCCGATGGTCACCTGGGCGATGGGCGAACTGCGCCGTACCGGCCGGCACGAGCTGATCGCCCGGGGCGAACTGCTCCATGCCCGTTCGCTGTCCTGGGCCGGGAAGGTGCCGAAGGCGTACCAGGCTCTGGCGAATGGCGTCCGGCATGCCCTGGCCTGTGGCGATCCGATCCTGATCGGCTCGCTCGCGCTGACTGAAGGCCTCTGGCGGGAGTTCGACCGATTCCCGCCTGCCCAGGTGATCGGCCTGGCCGACACGGCACGGCAGGCGTTCGCCGCCGCGGGTTCACCCGGTCAGCTCGTCAGGGCGTTCGAGCTCCGGCGCCGCAACCACGAACGGGCCGGCGCTCCGCATCACTTCACCGACCTGGTCGAACAGGAACTCGCCACGCTACCGCCGTCGGCACCGGCACAGCTGCGCGGCTACCTCCGGTATCGGCGTGGTGTCGCCCTCGTCCTGTCCGGCCGCGCGGCCGACGCACTCGACGACCTGATCGACGGAGTCGGCGAGGCACGCTCCCGCGACGCCGACACCGCCGAACAGGGCTATCAACTCGCCGTGGCGTACCGTGCGGCGGGCCGGGCCGAGGACGCGATGGAGACCGCCGCCGACGTGGCCACGTGGCTGGACCACTTGCGGGAGCTCGGAGAGCTGGCCGAGCCGGACATGGCCAACTGGAACCGTCTCCTGCTCGCCGAGTGCCATCAGATCCTCGGCCACCACGCCTCCGCGCTCGAAGAGTACGAGAAAGTCGCGGCCTCGGCCCGCGGCCGGAACGACGCGAGGCTGCTTCTCCAGGCGCTGATGCCATCGGCGAAGATCCACGACCTCCTGGACGAGGACGCGGAGGCGGCCGCGACCTACCGGGAGGCCGCCGATGCCGCGGCCGGGCTCGGCGACGTGCACGTGGCGGCCATCTGCCGCGCGTCCGAGGCGCTGTCCCTGCAGCGGACCGGTGACGTCGAGCGGGCCCTCGCCGTACTCGCGCAGGCTGAGGCCATGACCGGCGCGCTGCCCGCCGAGCCCGCGGAGCGCCTCCCGCGGAACTGGGCGATCACGTTTCGCAGCGCCGCGCACGTGCTGTCCGCGGCGGGCCGCCTCCAGGAGGCGGCCGACCGCGCGGCACGTGCGGCCACGGCCTTCCGGCAGGTGGGTGAGGTGACCGACGCGACGACCATGGACTTCCTGCATGCCCGTACCCTGGTCCGGCTGGGCCGTCCCGACCTCGCCGAGCCGCTGTTGCGGGCCATCATCGAGGCCGCCGGTCAGGAGACGCCGCTGCACCAAGCGGCGGCTCGGGCGCTGGCGGAGACCCTGGATCAGCTCCGCCGATCCGCCGGACCCAGCCGGAGCGCTCCCAGCGGTTGAGCGGATGCCCCACCGCGGGGTGACATCTCGACCCGCCGCCGTCCCCGGGCCCAGCGGTTCCGGTGAGGAGCACCAGCAGCGATAACCCGGATCGACTCCGTTGCGATTTTCGCAACTGAAGCTTAGAGTGGAGGCATGTGCGGGGAGATCGTGGCACAGCGCGTCCGCCAGCTGATCACAAGAAGTGGCCGAAGCCAAGGCGAGTTCGCGACGCTGGCCGGACTCGACCCGTCGAAGATGTCCAAGTCGCTATCCGGCACCCGAAGGTTCACCTCCCTCGACCTGGCGCGGATCGCCGAACTCGGTGGCGTGACGGTTGACTGGCTGCTCGGCGCCGATGAGACCCCTGCGTTGGCGGGGAGGCTCTCGTCCCCGCCGGGCAGTTCTGTGGAGAGTGCCGCACAGGAGGCCGATCGGCTCACTCAGCTCCGCGCGGACCTCGCCTTCCTCGGTTACAAGCAGCACGTCACCCTCCCTCAAACCACACCCGTGGGCAGTTGGTGGGTAGGGCAGGGGCAACAACTTGCCGCTTGGGCCCTTGACCAGACATGCGCTGCCGGAGCCGATCCCAGCCACACACGCGATCTCGCCGAGCTGATCGAGAACGTGTTCGGGATCGATGTGGCGATCAGCGAACTGCCTGATGGTTTCGACGGTCTGGCCTCCAGTAGAGAGCACCGCCGGCTAATTGTGGTCGGGACCTCGACGGTCCCCAGCCGTCAGCGCTTCACGCTCGCGCATGAGCTGGGGCACGTATTGGCCGGCGACGATCAAGGCCTGCTGGTAGAGGCCGACATTTACGACAAGCGTCATAGCCGACAGTCCTCCGAGATCCGAGCGAACGCCTTCGCCACCGCCTTTCTCCTACCGGAAGAGCGACTGAAATCGGAGACGAGCGGCATGGCCTGGACGGATGAGTCCTTCGTCAAGCTCGCCTTCCGATGGTGGGTGTCACCCAGCGCGTTGGCCTGGCGGCTGCATAACGTGAGCCTGATTTCCAAAGATCTCTGCGACCGGTTCCGCGGCATGACCACCGAGTCCGCGGCTCTGCTCGCCGGCGAGCTGGGTTCGTTCACTGAGTGGATCGACGCCGCCTCCCGATGCCGGATTCCGCAGCTGCTGTTGCGCGACACCTTCCAGGCCTACCTCGACGGCACCTCGACCCTGCGTCCTTTCTCCAACCTGATCGGCGAGGATAGCGAGAGCATCCGGCAGGCTCTTGAACAAGCCGGAGAGGAACCTCCCCTGACGTCATGACCTGGTACTGGGTCCCCGACAACACCATGCTGTGCAACTTCGCCGCAGTGTCACGCCTACGCCTCCTGGAGGAGATTCTGCGCGGCAGGGGACGCTGGGTTGAGGCCATCGGCCGCAGTTCCGCGGATCCCTCTGGATCACGGACGATCGGGACGCCGGAGATTATGCCCGCAGGCAGGGCATCACTACACGGGACACCATGGACCTGTTCTGCGAAGCGATCGTTGAAGGGCTCTGCACCGCCGACGAGGGCTTCAAGCTGCTGCATGAGATGGTTCGCCTGGGCCGCCACCTCCGCCTGCCGAACAGCCCTGCTGATCTGCAGTAGCGAGGGGTGTCGGAAGCTGATCCCGTGCAGGGCGCTTCCTGCACCTCACCCCTATTCCAGCGTCAGGCAAAGTCCGCCATTCGCGCGTACCGGAACTCGCCCGACACCGTGACCGTACCGGTCTGGCCGTGCCGGTGCTTGGACACGATCAGATCAACCTCTCCAACGAGGGGCGTGACTTTCTGCTCCGTTAACTCGGTTGCCGCATCAGGCGTCGGATGTTGTGGTGGTATATCTGTTCGCGGGCGGCGTCGGTGATGTCGAGGGCGTCGATGACCCTGATGGTTTCGCGGATGTACATCGGCCCGCCTTCGGGGTCGAAGGGGCAGTCGGTGCCGAACAGGACGTGGTCGGCGCCGAAGAAGTCCAGGCCGCAGCGGGTGCCGATGGCGGAGCCGGACAGGGCGGTGTCGGCGTAGAAACGGCGGAAATACTCCAAGGGCCGGCGTGGCAGCAGGTTGCTGTAGTCCTCGCCGGCGGTGCGGCTGCCGAGCTGGTCGCTCCAGCCCAGCCCGATGCGGCCCTCCAGGTAGGGGATCATGGCGCCCAGGTGATGGGTGATGATCTTGATGTCGGGGTGGCGTTCGAACAGGCCGGAGAAGACCAGCCGGGCCATGGCGGCGCTGGTCTCGTACGGCCAGCCGAGCGCCCACCAGATCTCGTACTTGGAGGTGTCCTCGGTGGCGTAGTCGGCGAAGGCGGCGCTGCGCGTGGGGTGCATCCAGATGGGCAGGTCGCGGCGAGCCATCTCGTCGAACACGGCCTGGAACGCCGGATCGTCCAGGGGGCGGCCGTTGACATTGGTGAAGACCTGCACGCCGCGGGCGCCGAGGTCGTCGATGGCGTACGCGAGCTCGTCCAGGGCGGCGTCGGGGTTGTTCATCGGCAGGGAGGCGACGAAGGCCGGGAACCGTTCAGGGTGCTTCTCGCACAACTCCAGCATCGACTCGTTGGCCAGCCGGGCGAGGGGCGCGGATTCGGCCGGGCTGGCGAGCAGTTCGATCGGCGGCGACGACAGCGTGAGAACCTGCTGGTAGCCGTCGCCGAACTCGTCCATCATCCGCAGCCGCGCGTCGAGGTCGTGCAGCGCGGACAGATCCAGCCACCGTTTGAGAGCACCGGGATCGACGGCGAGCTCGCGCATGCGCTCGAAGTACGGTGCCGGAAGGATGTGGCTGTAGGCGTCGACCTTCATCGGTCTCCTCTCGTGGTCTTCGGGACCCAGCGGGTGATGCGGCGGTCGACGGCCTGGACCAGGGCGACGGCGCCGAGTGCGACGGCGATGATGACCAGGAGCACGGCCAGCACGCTCGCGCCGTCGAACCGCCCGCCGGCTTGGGTGATGATGCGGCCCAGGCCGACGACTGCGATGAACATCTCGCCGTTGATCATGCCGGTGACGGCGCGGCCGACGCCTAGCCGGACGCCGGCCATGATCATGGGGGCGGCGGCCGGGAGCATGACGCGCAGCAGCACCTGGCGTTCGCTCGCGCCGTAGGAGCGAGCCATCTCGATCAGATGCGCGGGCACGGCCTGGATGGCCGAGGCGGTGTTGATGATGATGACGAACATCGCGTACATGACCACCACGGCGACGATCGAGCTGCGGCCCTCTCCCAGCAGGGAGAAGAAGATCGGCGCGAAGACCAGCGACGGGGCGGTGAGCAGGGCATAGACGTAGACGCCGAGCGCGGCCTCGACCTTGCGGTAGCGGCCCATCGCGACGCCCGTCAGCAGGCCTGCAGCCAGCGAGATCGCGAAGCCGAGCACCAGGTTGACCAGGCTGTCGGCCAGGCTGGTGACGATCAGTCCGCTGCTCACCATCTCGGCCAGGCGGGCCAGCACCGTGCTCAGCGGAGGGAAGAACGACACGTCGGCCAGGTGCCCGATCAGCTCCCACGCCGCCGCTCCGGCGGCCAGGCTGACGGGGGCCGCCGGTAGACGCCGCCAGGGCAGCCGCCGCCGGCTGGAGCTCACGGCCCGCCGCTCGGCCACCGCACTCATCCGGCCACCTTCGCCGGTCGGTGCTCCTCGTGCATGTCGCGCAACCGATCCCAGAGGTAGGCGGTGATCTCGACGTACTGTCCCGATCGTTCGAGGGCGCCGACGTCGCTGGAGCGGGGCCGTTGCAGCGGTACGGGGACGATCTCGGCGATGCGGCCGGGCCGGGCGCTCATCAGTACGACGCGGTCGCCCAGCAGCACCGCCTCCTCCATGCTGTGGGTGATGAACACGACGGTCATCCGGTGTTCCTCCCAGATCGACAGCAGTTCTTCCTGCAGCAGGCGGCGGGTCTGCTCGTCCACGGCGCCGAACGGCTCGTCCATGAGCAGCACCCGAGGCTGCACGGCCAGGGCGCGGGCGATGCCGACGCGTTGCTGCATGCCGCCGGACAGCTCGCCGGGCCGTTTGGTCTCGAACCCCGACAGCCCCACCATGGCGATCAGGGAGCGGGCGCGTTCCTCACGCTCGGCCCGGCCGACGCCGCGCATGCGGAGCCCGAAGGCGACGTTGTCCAGTACGGTCGCCCAGGGCAGCAGCGCGAAGTTCTGGAAGACTATGGCGCGGTCGGGACCGGGTCCGCGCACGGGCGTGCCGTCCACGAGGATGTCGCCGTCGTTCCAGGGGATGAGCCCGGCGATGGCCTTCAGCAGCGTGGTCTTGCCGCAGCCGCTGGGCCCGAGCACGGTCAGGAACTCGTTCTCGCTCACGGTCAGGTTGACGTCCCGCAAGGCGTCCACGACCTCGTCGTCCTGGCCGACGAAGCTCTTGCTCAATCCACGGATCTCGATCATCTGGCGCTCCTTGCCGTCATCGTGTGCGCCCAGCCGGTCAGCTTGCGTTCGCCCCACCGCGCGACGGAGATCAGCAGGAGCGCCTCCGCCAGGATGATCACGATGGTGCCGTAGAGCAGTGGGGCCTTGAACAGGCCGCGGTACTCGAGGATCAGTCCGCCCAGTGCGGTGGAGACCATGAGCAGCTCGACGATCACCATGCCGGTGACCGCGCGCCCGATGCCCAGCCGGATGCCGGTCATGATCGCGGGAAGCGCGCCGGGCAGCAGGACCCGGGTCCAGATCTGCCGCTCGCTCGCGCCGAACGAGCGGGCCATCTCGATCAGTGATGGGTCGACCTGGCGGACCCCGGCGCGGCTGTTCACCACGACCATGACGATCGAGAAGATCGTGACGAGGATGACCCGCGAGGCCAGCCCGAAGCCGACCGACATGACCAGCAGCGGGATGATCGCCGCCATCGGGGTGACGAGCAGGATGTTGAGATAGACGTCCGCCAGGCGCTCCAGCAGCCGGAAGCGGCCGAGTACGATGCCCGCCGGCACGCCGACCGCGACAGCGATGCCGAAGCCGAGCACCAGGGCCTGGTTGCTGACGTACATCGCCTGCCACAGTTCCGCGCTGCCCAGCAGCTCGACGGTCGCCTCCACCGTCTCGGTGAAAGTGGGGATGAGCAGGCCGCCCCACTCGCGGGCGTACAGCTCCCAGCCCGCCGCGAAGGGGGCGAACGTCAGCAGCTGGTACGGCAGGCCGGCGTCGGCGACGCGGCGCAGCGCCCCCGGACGGCGCGCGGGACGGGGACCGGCGGTCATGCGGCCGCCTTGACGAAGGACAGGTCGGCCGCGTCCTTGGCGGTCATGCCCTGCTTGATCACGCCTGCCCTGACGAAGAAGTCGATGGTGCCCTGGACGTTCTGCTCGGTCAGGGCCGCCGCGTCGAACAGGTCCGCCTTGACGTACCGCTGGGCGATCTCGGCGACGTCGGCGGCGTCCTCATCGGGCAGGTGCTTCTTCACCAGGCCGACCAGGTATTGCGGGTCAGCGTTGATCTTGGCGTGCTCGCGGATCAGAGCCGTGACGAACGCCTGGGCCGCGTCCTTGTGCTCGGCAAGGAACTCGGCGTTGGCGTAGACGGTCTGCGGGTGCAGGTCGGGCAAGGTCTTGCCGAAGTCGACGACCTGGGCGAACTTCGAGGTGCCCGACTCCAGCGCGACCACGTCGGAGATCTCCAGCGGCGTCGCGTCGATCTCGCCCGCCACCAGGGCCTGGGCCCGTACGTCGGAGCCGCCGATGGTCAGGTAGTTCGGCTTCTTGCCTGCGCCGCAGTGGGCGCCCACCCACTCCTTGGCCATGGCGGTGGCCACCGCGCCCTCGCTGAAGATCCCGAACGGTCGGCCACTCAGGTCGTCGCAGGAGGAGATGCCGGGCTTGCCGTAGATCGCCCACTGGTTGCCGATCACATCAGCGATGATCTTGATGGGGGCGTCCTGCTCGATGGCGATCAGCGCAGGACTCGTCGCCTCCGCCGAGATCGCATAATCCCCCTTGGCCAGCCCCTCGATGGCCAGTTCGGGCTCGGCCAGCTCGACCACCTTGACCTGGTGACCCGCCTGGCGCACGGCGTCCACGGCGGCCAGGATCGGCACCGTCGTGATGTCCGGCTCGATCACCGCCACCGTGAACGACGACGTCCCGTCCGCGTTGGTGCCCGCGCCCCCGCCGCCGCAGGCGGCCACGGCCGACAGGGCCGCGAGCGCGGCGATCCGTTTCACATGAGTCCCGGCGTGCATGGCTCCTCCTTCGAGCTCACGTCCGTGGCCTCGGCCTTGCGTAAGCAGAGGTCACTGGCTAGGCAAACGTCTGCCTTGCGGGCAAGTTAAAGAGCTGCGGCACAACATCGTCAAGGGGGCGTTGCAGGTTAGTTACGTGGCGGTTTTCCTCAATCGATAGCCGGCCTGAGCGAATCGTGCCATCGTTTAGGCAAACGTTGTCCTCAGGAGGGTGCACGTGAGTTCACTGGTGGAGGTCGCCAAGGCGGCCGGCGTGTCGGTGTCCACCGCGTCACGGGTGCTGAACGGCTCCAGCCACCCCATCTCGGCCAAGACCCGGGCGCGGGTCATCGCCGTCGCCGAGCAAGTCGGCTACTCCCCCAGCGCCCTGGCGCGCGCGCTGGTCTCGCGCAGCAGCCGCCTCCTGGGGGTCCTCGTCAGCGACATCGTCAATCCGTACTTCTCGGTCATCGCCCGCGGAGTGGACGACGTGGCCAGCCGAGCCGGGTACGTCACCATGCTGTCCAACGTCGACCGGCGCACCAGCACAGAGATCAACCGGCTGCAGACCATGCGGGACTACCGCGCCGCCGGAGTGATCTTCGCAGGCAGCGGCTACGACGACGACCCCCACACGCCCGAGCTCGTCAAAGCCGTGCGCCAGGCCCGGGAGCAGGGCATCCAGACCGTGTCGCTCACCATCCGCGACCTCGGCTGCCCGACCATCACCGCCGACAACCGCACCGCCGCCTACGACATCACCGACCACCTTCTCTCCCTCGGCCACCGCCGGATCGCCTTCATCGAGGGCCCGCCTGGCATGGTCGCCAGCCGGCAGCGCCGTGAGGGCTTCCTCACCTGTATGAGCGACGCCGACCTCGCCGAGGCCGCGCAGTGCCACCCCGGCGGGTTCGACTACGAGTCCGGGCACGCCGCTACCATGCGGCTGATCGCCCGCCCGCCGATGCCCGACGCCATCCTCGCCGCCAACGACGAGGCTGCCGTCGGCGCGCTCAACGCGCTGCGGCAGGCCCGCATCGACGTGCCGGGCGAGATCTCCGTCGCCGGCATCGACGACCTCAGGGTCGCCCAGTTCGTCGGCCTGACAACGGTGAGCCTGCCGCTGTACGAGATGGGCGCCATGGCCGCCCGCCACATCATCGAGGCCGCCCCGGGCGCGGAGACGGACAATCCAACGGCCACGATCCTCAGCCATCGCCTCATCCCCAGGGAAACCACCGGACGCCGCACCACCCCCATGCCTGCCTAACCCTGGCCCTCCAGAACGCTGGCGGAACTGCGCGCCGATGGCTGTCATCAACATCGGCAGGCCCGCCGAAATCGCGTTTCCACCCTCGTGACCCTAGGTTGGAGTACGCCGATGTCTTCACCACACCGCGCGCCAGCACTGCCCGCCGTTGTCGGGATAGGGCAGCATCACGTACAGGGGAGCTTGTCCTCCTTCTTCCAGTTCCGGGGCACGTAGACCAGGTAGTCGTTGACGCCGGTCGATGCCTGTAGGTCCGCTGGTCGACGCGACCCTCTGCGCTTCCAAGGCCGCCGTCATCGCCCCGTCGGCGATCACCACGGTGCTGGCATGCCCCAGGGTGCCTGCACCACCTTCAGCTCAGCACCAGACGCCAGCGCCAGCGTCGCAGTTCCGTAGTGCAGCAGGCCGTGCTGCGTGTTCGCGATCAGGTCCCCGGCCGCTAACCCGGGCCAAGAAACTGATCTATGTAAATATCTTTCATTGATGCTCGCATGTTGGTTAGATACTTTCGCCCGCGCTCCCCCTCAACCCCCCGGAGGGACCAGCTCGTGAAAATCACCACTCGTTTATCGGCCGCCGTCGTAGCAGCCTCTCTGGTTCTGCTCGGCGCTGTGGCGCCCGCGACCGCCGCAACCACCACGGTCGACAACGCCACCCCCGGCCAGTTCACCGCAGGCGCCGACTGGGGCACATCGGCATGGTCCGCGCAGCGGTACGGCGCGGACTACCGGTTCGCGACACCGAACACCGTCGCGAGCGACGCCGCCTGGTTCAAGGCGTCGATCGCAGCGGCCGGGGCCCACCTGGTCGAGGTCTGGTACCCAGCGGACGCCGGCTACAACAGCGCCACCCCCTTCCTGGTGGCGACCACCGACGGCACCCGTACCGTGGTCATCGACCAGCGCGCCAACGGTGGCCGCTGGGTCAGTCTCGGCACGTTCACCCTCGCCGCCGGCGACTACAACGTGGTCGGCGTCAGCCGCTGGACCAGCCAGCCCGGCTACGTCGTCGCCGACGCGGTCCGGATCACCTCGTCCACCGGAGGGGGCTCGTTCTCGCTACCCCTTCCGCGCAACGCGCTGCCGCGCAGCGAGTACGACGACCCGCACCACGACTATCCCGCGATCGACCTCCCGGTCGGCACCGGCACCCCGGCGTACGCGGTGCGCGCCGGCACGGTGACGGTGATCGACGACAGCCTGTGCGGGCGAGGCATCAACCTGACCGGAACCGACGGGGCCATCTACACGTACTGCCACTTCTCGTCGTGGTCGGTCTCCAACGGCGCGTCGGTCGGCGCCGGGCAACAGATCGGGCTGACCGGCAACACCGGCAACTCGACCGGTCCGCATCTGCACTTCGGCATCCGCACCGGCAGCACCCGGCGGTGCCCGCAGAACTTCCTGCTGGCCGTCTACGACGGCGCCACCCCACCGGCGGCGAGCAGCCTGCCCACCACGGGCTGCTTCTACGCCAGCCGGTCGACGGAGCCGGTCATTCCACTCGGCTAAGGGCATCAACGGCCGGCCCGCCAGTGCCCACCGCAGACGCGAACCGATGACATTCGCGGTGCTGTCGGCGCTGCTCGGCCTCACCGCCGAGCGGCGCCGGCTGCGCCATGCCCGCGCGCCGTGGCTATGCTCAAGGCCTTGTAGCGGCGTTCTTGACTAGGGGAGCGATCCCCACCTAGCGTCTGTCCGAATTCGTTCCGGTGAAAGCGGTGCGCTGCACATCTGGGGCGAGCCGGGCATCGGGAAGTCCGCGCTGCTCGAGTACGCGGCCTCGCGGTCCGACCGTGCGCGGGTGCTGCGGATAGCGGGAGTGGAGAGCGAGGCCGAGCTGCCCTACGCGGCCTTGCACCTGCTGTTACGCCCGGCGCTGCACCGGATGGACGCGCTGGCCGCGCCGCAGGCGGACGCCTTGCGTGGCGCGCTGGGATTGACAGGCGCAGCCGGCGCCGACCGCTTCCTCATCGGCCTGGCCGCGCTGACCCTGCTGGACGAGCTGGCTGGGGACGGGCCGCTGTTGTGCCTTGTCGACGATGCTCATTGGCTGGACGGACCTTCGGCCGAGACCATGGTGTTCGTGGCCCGCCGGCTCCAGCACGAAGGCATCGCTCTGATCTTCGGCGCCAGGCCCGGGTTCAGCGCACCGGGGGTGACCGAGCTCAAGCTCGGCGATCTCGACCGGGAATCGGCGAGCTTGATCCTCGACACGCAGGCTCCCCGCCTTCCCTGGCACCTGCGCGACCGGGTGCTGGCTGAGGCCGAGGGCAACCCGCTGGCGCTCCTGGAGCTGCAACACCTGGCAACCGGCCCCACCACGCTGCCGACCGGACGCCTGCCGTTGCCACAGCGGATCCAGGACGCCTACCAGCGGCGCATCGGTGAGCTTTCGCACCCCGCCCAAGCAGTGTTGACCATCGCCGCAGCCGAGGAGACCGGCGCGCTGGACGTGATTCTGCGTACGGCCGACGCACTCGGCGTCGTGGATGGGCTGGACGAGGCCGAGGCCGCGGGCCTCATCAGGATCATCGGGCCGGTGGTGACCTTCAGGCATCCGCTGGTACGGACGGCGGCCTACCAAGGCACCCCGTTCTCCCGGCGGCTGGCCATCCATCGCGCGCTGGCCGCGGTGCTGGACGGTGAGCGGGACGCCGACCGCCACGCCTGGCATCTGGCCGCGGCCTCACCCGGCCCCGACGAGAGCGTCGCCGCGGCCCTGGAATCGGCCGCCGGACGCGCCCGGGAACGCAGCGGGTACGCCGCGGCGGCTTCGGCTCTCGCCCGCGCCGCCCAGCTCAGCGAGGGCGACACTGAACGGGGCCGCAGGCTCCTGGCCGCCACCCAGGCGGCCGCCCTGGCCGGTCTGGCCGGCCTGCAGGAATCCCTCGCCGAGCAGGCCGAGCGCCTGCTCACCGACCCCTACCAGCGGGCGGCCCTGAACTCCGTCCGCGCCGAGCACGCCTTCAACATGGGCTCCCTCCATACCGCCGTCGACCTGCTCATCAAGGCAGCCGAGCTCACGACACCCCTGCCCGGCGCCCTGGACAGGGCCGCCGCATTGCTGGCCCAGGCGAGCCTGGCGGCGTTCTATGCCGGTGATCCCGGGCTGTCCCGGCGCGTGCACCACTGTTTCGCGCAGCTTGCGGGCGCGCCGGGGCATCCGGGCTTCACGCTGGTCACGGCGACGTTGGACTTCCTTGTGGGGTCCCTGGACAAGGCCCTGCCGGAATTCCGTGCCAGGCTCACGGATCCGGCCGCCGCACAAGAACACCTCGCCGGGTACGCGATCGCGGCCGGCCATTTCGGGGTCGCCCGTGACCTCGCGGCAGCGCAGGTGGAAGCGTGCCGTACGACCGGAAGGATCGGAGCAGCCCCGATGGCGCTGGCCCAGCTCGCCGCCGCCGAGTTGTACCTCGGCCGGCTCGAGAAGGGTGAATCGGCGGCGACCGAGGGGCTGCGGATGGCCGAGGACACCGGGCAGTCGCATCGCGTCGCCCACCACCACGGCGTGCTGGCCTGGATCGCCGCCGTCCGCGGCGAGGAGGAGCGGTGCCGCGAGCACGCCGCGCGCGATCTCGGGCCTTTCGCGGTCGAGCTGGTCTCCATCAGCGCCGGGTGGGGCGTCTGGGCGCTGGCCATGCTGGACCTCGGCTACGGACGCTGGGAAGCGGTCCTCGACCGGCTCGCGACCGCCGCGCGTGGCCCCATCGGCCACCAGGTGAGCGCCGTCTGCTTCGCGGCGGACGAGATCGAGGCCGCCGTACGCCTCGGCAACGCCGACGCGGCGGTCGTACCCTTCGAACGGCTCCGCCGCTGGGCCGAGGCCGCCTCACTGCCCTGGTCGGACGCCGTGCTGGCGCGCTGCCGCGCCCTGCTGTCCCTGGACGACGACCCGGAGGCGCACTTCACCGCGGCGGTGTCCTGTGCGGACCGGCCGTTCGAGCAGGCCAGATCAGCGCTGGTGTACGGCGAGTGGCTGCGCCGATCCCGCCGCGCCTCCGACGCCCGCACCCAGCTGCGCCACGCCGCGGAAACCTTCACCCTCCTCGGCGCGACGCTGTGGGCCGGGCGCGCCGCCGCGGAACTACGGGCGGCGGGTGAGACCACGCCTACCCGTGCCGCAGGCCACGACCTGGTGGCCCAGCTCACCGGCCAGGAGCTTCAGGTGGTGCGCCTGGCCGCCACCGGAGCCACGAACAAGGAGATCGCCGCGAAGCTGTTCCTTTCTCCCAAGACCGTCGGCCACCACCTCTACCGCGCCTTCCCCAAGCTGGGCGTCACCACCCGTACCGAGCTGGCGCGGCTTCAGCTCACCTGACGCGCGCGGTCACAGCGGCATGAACGGCTTGCGCGTGGCGCGCCCGCCGTTGGACAGCCCGGGGGGCACCGGGTAGCGCCGCACCCATCCGTACATCGTGATCGGGCTCCTGCTGATCATTTCCTTGTACGCCACCGCGGCCTTGCCCCTGAGATACCAGTGGCGCGGAGAGTCGTCGTGGCGGACGAACTGGATCACGGCGTCTTCGCGACCGAGGCTGACCGGTTGGTGGAAATATCCGAACCGGAACGGCCTGACCTTCTTGCCGGACATCTCGCGGGCGATGCAGTCAGCGGCGTGGGCGCCCGACGGCATCCCGCTCTGGCAGGTGCCGTGGATCGGCCCCCACGCCTGGCGGACGGCTGCCGCATCCCCGACCGCGTAGATCTCCGGATGCGACTGCGACCGCAGCGCCGCGTCGACCAGTACCCGGCCGCTGCCGTCCACGGCGATGCCGGATTCGGCGGCCAGCGCGGGCGCGCGTACGCCGGCCGTCCACAGGCAGACGTCGGCCGGCACGGTCTCCCCGCCGGCCAGGGCCACGGCGCCGGGGAGCACCTTGGTGATCTCGGCGTTCGCCAGCACGGTCACCCCGAGCCTGGCGAAGGCGGCGTTCACATGGGCGCGCGCCTTCTCCCCCATCATCCAGCCGGGCCGCTGCCTGCTGATCAGGGTGACGCGCAGAGCCGGATGGTTCTCCGCGATCTCGGTGGCCGCCTCGATGCCGGTCAGGCCCCCGCCGCACACCGCGATCGTCCCGCCGATCTCGTCCAGGGCCGCCATCCGCAGCGCCATGCGACGGGCCAGCCGCGCGTCGTTGAGGGTGTAGGCGTGCTCGCTGACACCGGGCACGATCCCGGCGTCGGTGTAGCTGCCCAGCGCGTACACGAGCCGGTCGTACGGCAGCGCCCGCATCCCGCCGGCCGCGGACACCGTGACCTCACCCCCCGACGGTGTCGATGGCCTTCGCGCATCCCTGGACGAACACCACCCGGTTGCCGAGCAGGTCGGGAATGCGGTGGTGAGCCAGTTCGTGCCCGGCCGCGACCTGATGCATCCGCAACCGCTCGACGAACAGCTCGGACGGGTTGACCAGCGTGATGGAGACGCCTTTGCCGCGGGTGCGCAGCGCCAGCCGGGCCGCGCTCATGACACCGGCGTAGCCACCACCCAGGACCACGATGTTCATCAGCGTTTCTCCCCGCACGTCATCTGCTCGCTGTTTCGTGCAGGTCCAAACGCTAGGAACGGCCGGCGTCCCGCGGTATCGGGCATGTGCCTTAATCGCGGGCCCGCCCCGCCGGACACGGCAATTAGGGGCACATGCCCGATACCTCCGACGGCGTGCCGTTCCTAGCGTGTGATCCAAGAACTTCACCGAGAAAAGGAGAAGCAGATGAACATCGCCCTGGTTCAGCCGGATTCGTCCGTTGGCTACGCCCTGACCTCCGGGCGTCTCGTGCCGACGGTGGTCGCGCTGATCGCGCTGGCCGGCGTGGTCGTCGGCGGGCTGGCACTGGCCCGTCCCGGCGGCCGGTTCGGCCAGTCCCGGACGGCGGCCAACGCGGCCCTGACGGCGGGACTGGTCAGTGTGGCCGGCGGCGGCGTGTGGGCCGCCACCACCGCCGGCACCGGCTTCGGCACTGGCAACGGATTCGCCGGCGCCCTCGTCGCCGTGATGCTCGGCCTGGTCAGCCTGGCCCTCGGCGGACTGGTACGGGCCCGCGCCCGCAACGGGCACCGGGCCGGGTCCGCGTGAAGGTCACCGCCACGCAGTTCGCCCGAAAAGTTCACTGAAAGAGAAGGAACCTCACCATGCCCCCGCGCACGACGACGAAGCGAGGCAACCTCGCCTTCCTGCGGACCGCGATCGCCTTGCAAACCGTGGCAGTCTTCATCCAGGCGATCACGGCCGGGCTGTTGCTGTCCGTACCCACCGGTGGGGTGTTGCACAGCGCTGGGGCGTACACGGCGTTCATCGTGACGCTGATACACCTGGTCGCCGCGACCTTGGCGTGGCGGCCGGGCGGCGGTTCGCCCCGGCCCATCCTGTACGCGGCCGGGTTCTTCGGGCTCATCTCGGCGCAGGTAGCGCTGGGCATCGCGCAGGTGACGGCCCTGCACATCCCCTTGGGCGTCCTGCTGTTCGGGATGAGCGTCCTTCAGCTCGCCTGAATCCGGACCGGCCGCCGCACTCACCCGGCCGAGCCGCTCTCGACGAGTCAGCTCAGGCTGGACGGACCTGACAGCCGACCGTTCAAGGAGCGCCCCGTGCGGTGAAACCTGCGCAGAATCCCGTCCGCCTGGGAAAGGGCGTCGTCCTTCTCACAGAGCGCGGCCCGCTCGTGGTGATCAGTTCCGGGATGAACCGGATGCGACCAAGCGACTCAACAGGTGAGGAGCGTATCCGTGTCCACCATCCCCCCGGCCCGCAAGAGCGGACGATCCTGGGCCCTGCTGCTCGTCCTGTGCGGCACGATCTTCCTCGAGGGCAGCGACGTCGCCATGCTGGCGGTTGCCATCCCCACCATCCGCACCGACCTCGGCCTGACCACCGGCACCGCGACGTGGGTGATGAGCGGCTACGTGCTCGGCTATGCCGGTTTCACTGGTTTTCTCGTGCTCTTCCTCGAAGCTGCTACTTGTCAGCGACATCGTCCTCCAGCGGAAACGATCGCTGTCGCTCAGCGAGCCGCGGATGCTCCATGCTGAGCATGTCCCAGCCGCCTTTCCTGGCTATCCGTGAGGAGTCCCATTGACCCGGTACGCCATCGATCGCAGCCGCAACGCCCTCATCGCCTGCTGGAGCACTGGGCTGGGGGACACCGCGGTGGTCGTAGCCGGTCTTCCTTCCGGGATTTCCAGCCACGACGCCCTGAGTCTGGCCAGGGCGCTGACCCAGCTCTCCGAAGCGTGCTGGCGGTGCTACACCCATCCAGCCAGCGCCGCAGACAGCCACGAGCCCCACTCCGAAGGCTGGCGCCGGCAAGGCGAACGCGACGCCTTTACCGTCGTCCCCACCGCGTTGACGAGCCCCAATCTGCCCTCAGACGGCCACATGATCCAGTCCTACATCCGTGTCGAAGAAGCCGCACACCGGGTCGGCCGAGCCCTGCACACGCTCGACGCCGCCGAGCTGACCACCCGCGTCACCATCGACGTCGCCGCCGAACTGGCCGCCATTGAGCAAGCCGAGCTGGGCAACCTGTCCGAGCGTGCCCGACAGGCTGTCGTCCTCACCCGCGAGGACGCCTCGCCTGTCCAGGTGGCCCAAGCCGACAGCATGCTGCACGACGACCCCTTCGGCCCCGAAACGCTCTTCACCGAGATCGACCCGGCCGCGGCCGCCGTCGCCGCCGCGCATTGGCTGCATGCGGCGGCCACCATCACCGCCGAGTATGCCGGGCTGCCCGCCACGCAGATCGTGGCCGAGGCCGACAACATCGAGGCCCTCCCCCACGAGACCCCGACTCTCGTCCTCGAGTTGATGGCCGACGGCGCCTCCCCCCGCCAGGCGGTGATGCCCATGATTCGCGCTGCCCTGCGTGTCGCGGAAGGCGAAATCCCCAACATCACGGCACTCAAACAACGGATCACCGCCGCCGAGCAGATGATCGACAAATGGCGCGATGCCCAGCCCGAGGTGAGCCTGGACGCCCTCAACCTGCGGATCACACCCCTGGATCCCACCCGCCCGGCTCTCGACCTACTCGAAGACCTGCTCAGCGGAATTCGCGGCTGCTGGCTGCTGTATGCCGAGTACGCGATCGATCGCGATGAAGCAGGTGATCTCGACGATGAGGACGCAGAGGACTGGCAGGAGCACCGCACCGCATCGTTCTTCGCGGAAGTCTGGACCGCCCCGGGGATCTTGGAGGCTACGATTCCTGCGAACTTGCGAATGACGTAGTAGATCCCTGCGCCTTATAGAAGGCGTCCTCGTACTCCCTCGGCGGAATATTACCACAGAATGAGTGAA
>NZ_JBQQBQ010000078.1:0-39650 GCF_052245915.1 Nonomuraea sp. 10N515B | reverse complement strand
CCGCGCCACGGCACCGTCCTGCCGATCACCCAGGCCGAGTACGACCGGCTACTGCAACAGTGGGGCTGAGCCGCCCTGTGGCGGAGCCGCCAACCGCTCGACATGCCGAGCGCGCAACCCGTGTGATCACCCGTCAACGGCTCGACCCGCGCGGCGGCGCGGTCACCGCTCCTTGTGACGGGAGAGCCTTCGGAACCAGGCTTCGAGTCCGCCACGGCCCTGCGACTGCTTACCAGCTGGGGAACGGACGCAACAACGCCGGTCGGCTGAACCAAACCGCGGAGCTCGCAGGGTTTCTACGGAGCACGATCCTGCCGGCGAGCGGCGGGCCGATGACCACTACTGGGGCTCGCTGCGCAGTTCTTTGATGTCGGCCTGGTCTATCTGGTCGCGGAGGCGGAATTTCTGGATCTTCCCGGAGCCGGTCAGTGGTAGTTCGGCGGTGTGGAACCAGCGGGTGGGTCTCTTGTGGGGTGCCAGGTGCGCCCGGCAGAACTGGTGGAGTTCGGCGACTGCCGGGATCCGGTCGGGGTGGGCGGGTACGAGTACCGCGGCAACGATCTCGCCCCAGGTGGGATCGGGAAGGCCGAGCACGGTGACGTCGCGGATGCCCGGGTGGGTGAACAGCACTTGCTCGATTTCGGTTGCGTAGATGTTCTCCCCACCGCGGATGATCATGTCTTTGAGCCTGCCGGTGATGCGGAGGTAGCCGCGGTCGTCCATGGTGCCCAGGTCGCCGGTGTGCAGCCAGCCGTCCGGGTCGATGGTTTCGGCGGTGCGTTCGGGCATGTCGAAGTAACCGAGCATGCGCTGGTAGCCGCGGGCGCAGATTTCCCCTTGCCGGCCGATGGGCACGGTGTCGCCGGTGACGGGGTCGCGGACGGCGATCTCGAGTTGAGGCAGTGGCCGTCCAACGGTGGTGGCTTTGTCATCGGGCGAGTCGTCGGGGCTGGTTTGCGTGACCACCGGCGACAGTTCGGTCTGGCCGTACACCGTGGTGAACTGGACGCCGAATCGGCGCTCGACCCGGTGCACGAGTTCGGGCGGAACGGGACTGCCGCCGGAGAGGACCCGCGACAGGCGGGACAGGTCGAACTGGTCGAACTCGGGGTGGCTGAGCATCGCGATGAGCATGGTGGGAACCCCTGCCAGCAGATCCGCGTGGTGGTTTTGGGCCGCGGTGAGCACGAGCACGGGGTCGAACAGCTGGCACAGGACGTAGGTGGCCCGCTGGTGCGCCGAGCCGAGCACGCCCATCGCGCAGCCGGCGGTGTGGAACAACGGCATCGCCGAGATCATGGCGCCCCGGTCCGGAAGTTGTGTTCGGTCGATCATGAACCGGGCGTTGGTGACCAGCCCGCGGTGGTGCAGCAACGCGCCCTTGGGGAATCCGGTGGTGCCGGAGGTGTACTGGATCTGGGCGGGATCGCTGGGCCGCACTGTCGGCAGGGAGCCGTCCGTCTGGTGGGTGCGTACGGTGTCCTGCCAGTCTTCGAAGCAGAACGTGGCACGTAGCTCGGGCAGTCCCGGTGTCGCTTCCCGCGCGATCGCGGTCATGTCGCTACCGCGAAACTCGGCGGTGTGAAACAGCCCCGCTGAGCGGGATTGCTCAAGTACGTAGCGCAGTTCTGCCGCCCGTAGCGCCGGGTTGGCCGTCACGACGATCACACCGGCCAACGCCGCGCCGTATTGCAGGATGATCCACTCGGGGATGTTGGGTGCCCAGACGGTGATCCGCTCGCCCGGTTCGAACCGGGTCAGCAGCCAGTGCCCGCATTGCTCGGCGTCAGCCAGCAGTTGCCTGTAGGTCCATCGGCGGTCCGTGCGTTCGGCACGGGCCGGCGACGGAGCGCCTGGCGGCGCTACTTCGATGAGGGCGGTCTGGTCCCCGGCGTCCCTGGCGGCTTCGCGCAACAGGTCTCCTGTGGACAGTTCCAGGACGGGCCGGCTGGTGTCGGCGGGCCAGTACGCCAGGTCCATGGGTTCACTCCTCGTCGATTTCGGCTGTGGTGGGGATGGGGCCGCCGCCGTCGGGGATCGGCCTGCCGGAGTCGCGCCATCGCACCGCGGCGGGGAATCCGTGCTGTGCGGCGAATTCCTGGAACCAGCGGCCCTCAGGGGAGTGCCGGGTGATCCCGTCGAACAGGGTGGCCAGGATCTGGGTGCCGTGCAGGCCCATGTTGTCGTAGGCCTGGTTGATCATCAGTTTCTGCATGACCAGCTGGTTGACCGGGACCCCGGCGATGCGATCGGCCAACGCCTCCACCGCGGCGTCCAGCTCGGCGGCCGGGACCGCCTGCAGCACCAGACCCCATGCGGCGGCGGTGGTTCCGTCGATGGTGTCCCCCGTCAGCAGCATCCGCTTGGCCCGCTCGGCACCGAGCCGGTAGACCCACATCGCGGTGGTCGGACAGCCCCACACCCGCGCGGGCATGTAACCGACCCGGGCGTCCTCGGCCATCACCACCAGATCGCAGGACAACGCGATATCACTGCCCCCGGCCACCGCGTAGCCGTGCACTTTCGCGATGGTCGGCTTCAGTGAACGCCACAGACTGAAGAAGTCGTCGGTGTTGCGCTTCATGTGCTGGTAATCCTTGATCGGATCCCACACCGGCGGCTGCGTCAGATCGCCGTGCTCGGCGTACTGCTTGAGGTCGTAACCCGCGCTGAACGCACGCCCCGCGCCCTGGAGCACGATCACATGCACCGCCGGATCCTCGTTGGCCCGATCGACCAGCTCCTTCAGCCTGCGCGCCACTTCCGCCGTGATCGCGTTCAGCCGATCGGGCCGGTTCAACGTCAGATAGGCCTTGCGGTCCCGCACCTCATAGCCGATGACATCACTCACGGGTTGCTCCCCTCCAGGATGGCCCGGGCAACCGCGACCCAATCGGCGATCAGCCGCTCTGTAGCGCGCCGCTCGCCGCGCAGCACATCGGAAATCGCCAGGCCACGCAGGAACTGCACAGTCAGCGACGCCACCATCGGGTAACGCTCGCCGGACATCAGATCCTCGCCGAACACCTCGCCGACCACCCGGTAAAGATCCACACGCGCCCGCTTCTCCTCACGGCGCAACACCTCCCGCAACGCGGGATCCGTACGCGCGGCCGCCCACAACTCCAACTCGGCGACGAACGCCGGGCGCACCATCGACGCGCACAGCACCCGGATGGCGCGCTCCACACGATCAAGGCCGGTCGGCGCTTCGGCCTCGGCCTGCCGCACCGCCGCCTCATTGCGCTCCATCAGCAGCCGGATCGTGGCACCCAGCATCGCCTCGCGCGTCGGGAAGTGATGCAGCAGCGCACCCCGGCTGAAGCTGCCGGCACGCTGCACCTCGACGGTTGTCGTCGCCGCCAGTCCGCGCTCGATCAACAACTCCACCGCGACCTGAACGATCCGCTGCCGCGTTGCCTCACGCTGCGCGGCCCGTACACCCGACGCCATGCGCGAACCGTTTCACAGTCATATCTGACTGTCAACTGGCAGCCACTGCAATCACAACGAGCAAGCACGAAAGAGGGCCGCCGCCCAAGGCAAAAGGCTTGACGGTGATCTTGTGAGTGGAGTATCACTGTCGACGACCTGGCCGTGAACGTCACGAGGGGCACTCTGGGAGCGTGGCCGGGGCACGCCGCCCCGGCTCGCGGGCGGGCGCCGTGGCGTCGGCAAGCATCTCCAGTGAGCTTATGGCCGCCCCTACCCGCTTCCCCGTGGTTCCGGTCGGCCCGGTGCAGGCCGTCCAGCCTAACTCCAGGCCACAGGACCTTGACCCGAAAGGTGATCGTTCACTATTTTGTCCGGGTGAACGTTCACTAGATGTTGTTCACGTTACCCACAGACTTCGCCAGACCCCATGTGCAGGCTTGGTCGCCCTCGGACTGATCATCGCTTTGGGCTTGGCCACGGGGTGCGCTGGAGGCGGCGCACGGAAGGCAGTGGCAAGGTCACTCTGCGGTTCACCTGGTGGGGTCCGACTCGCGCCATACGATGACCACCGCCGATCTCCCCGCGACGTCGCTCCTCGCGGACCCGACAAAGGAGACGACCTGTGTCCCACCTCCCTATGAACACCTTCCGTGACCGACTGTCCGGCATCGTCTATGGCGGGGACTACAACCCTGAGCAGTGGCCGAGGAGTACGTGGCACGAGGACGTCGAGCTGATGCGCGCCGCAAACGTACGGCTCGTGAGCCTCGGCGTCTTCTCCTGGTCGGCGCTCGAACCCGCCGACGGCACCTTCGAGTTCGGCTGGCTCGACGAGATCATGAACCTTCTCTGGTCGAACGGCATCGCCGTGAACCTCGCCACGCCCAACGCTTCGCCGCCGCCATGGCTCGCGGAGGACTTCCCCGCGACGCTGATGGTCGAGCGCAACGGGGTCCGCGTCGGCGTGGGCAGCCGCGGACACTTTTGCCCATCCTCCGAGGTCTACCGAGACCGGAGCCAGCGCATGGCGCGCATGCTCGCCGAGCGCTATCGCGACCACCCGGCACTTGCCATGTGGCACATCGGCAACGAGTACCACTCGCACTGCTTCTGCGACCTGTGCGACGAGCGGTTCCGGGGCTGGCTGCAGGAGAAGTACCGGTCACTGGAGGAGCTCAACCGGCGCTGGGGAACCTCGATGTGGAGCCAGCGCTACAGCGACTGGGCGCAAGTCCACCTGCCCAAACCGGTCCGAGGATGGCTCAACCCCGCGCGCGAGCTGGACTTCGCCCGCTTCAACTCCGACATCCAGCTCGAACTCTTCACGCGCGAACGCGACCTGCTCAAGTCCATCACGCCCCACGTGCCGACGACGACCAACTTCATGCAGTTCTTCCGGCTGAACGACTACCGCCGATGGGCGGAGGAACTCGACGTCCTCGCCCTCGACATCTATCCGAATCCAGCCGACCCGGCGGGACTGGCGAAGGCCTCCCTGCAGTACGACCTGATGCGATCCCTGCGTGCCGGACAACCGTGGATGCTGATGGAACAGGCTGCCGGAGCCGTCAGCCAGTGGCCGATCAACCTGGTCAAGCAGCCCGGACGAATGCGGCTCGGGTCATATCAGGCGGTGGCGCACGGCGCCGACGCGGTCATGTTCTTCCAATGGCGCGCATCGCGCTTCGGCCAGGAGAAGTTCCACTCCGCCATGCTTCCGCACGGGGGCCAGAACACCCGCACCTGGCAGGAAGTACTCGCGCTCGGCGACGAACTGACCCGCATCGCGGCCGTGGCGACCGCCCGCACCCACGCCGAGGTCGCCATCGTCTGGGACTGGGAGAACTGGTGGGCGGTCGAGGGCTGCGCGCACCCGGACAACACCTACAACTACGCCGACGTCGTGAGCAGCCACTATCAGGCCCTGTGGAACGCGCAGGTGGCGGTGGACGTCGTGACCCTGTCGGCGGATCTGTCGCCCTACCGCGTACTCATCGTGCCCAACCAATACATGATGAGCGAGGCCCAGCAAGCCGCCGTGCGACGCTTCGTCGAGAACGGAGGACACGCGCTCATCTCCTACTTCTCGGGCGTCGTCGACGAGGATGACCACGTCCTTTCCGACGGCTATCCCGGTGGCCTCCGGGAGGTCATCGGAGCACACGTCCGCGACTTCTCCCCGTTGACGCCGGGCGACTCGGTGGCCATCCGCGCCGTCGCGGAGCAGTCGCTCGTCGACGACGCCTTCGCCGCCACCGCAACCCGATGGCAGGACGATCTGATCACCGAATCAGCGCGTGCCGTCGCCGTGTACACGGCCGGCTACCTCGCCGGCCAGCCGGCCGTCGTCGACAACGCTCTCGGCGCGGGGCGCGCGGTCTATCTCGGTGCGCGCCTCGATCAGCCCGCTCTCGACTCTCTCATACGGGCCGTCCTCGACCGTGCGGGCATCCGCCCCGTACACGCGGCGCCCGCCGGAGTGGAGGTCACAGAACGCCGCACTGACGACCGCAGATTCCTGTTTCTGCTCAACCATGGCCAGGACAAGGCGACCGTGTGCCTCGACAGGCGTGGGGCCGAGCTGCTGACGGGACAGATTGTCGATGTCGGCCACGAACTCGTTCTGGAGCCGACCGGCGTCGTGATCGTGGAAAGCCCGCTCGCCTAGGGATCGCTGCCCGGTCTGGGACCTCATCGCCACCTGCGAAGCGCATCGGCGACAAACCCTTCACCCCGTCGCCCTACGGCGTGGCCCTGCTGGGGCCGGCCCAGGCCGGGACCAGCGGGTCCCGAGCACCGCCACAACCGCCGCGCACGGCCCTCACTCCTCGCCCACCAAAAAGTGATCGATCACATTACGTGTATTGACCCATAGGTGAACGTTCACTAGCCTCAACGCAACCGCGTCGCCACAAGCGGTGAGCGGGCCGCTTTCCCGCAGCTCAATCGCACCGGCACGCGCACGCTGCCACTACTTCTCCTCGTCCCGACGCCTCCTACTCCAGGGAGTTGGACCATGAGCCAAATCAGCCGACGCCACCTGCTGCGCACCGCCGCGGCCGCCGCGGGCGGCGTGATGCTCGCCGCGTGCACCGACGGTCGCTCTGACAAGCCCGACGCGACGACGTCCCCGGGCGGAGGCTCGGACAAGAAGGGCGATGTGACCGAGGCGCTGAAGCGTCCGGCGAAGATCCAGGAGTCGCCCGCGCTGAAGGGCAAGGGTCTGCCGCCCGTCGAGCAGCGCATCCCCGTGAACCCCTACGTCATCCCGCACCGCTGGACGGGTGAGGGGAAGTACGGAGGGAAGCTGAAGATGCTCGCCTTCGGCTCCACGGGCGCTGCCAACGCCAACTCGATCGCCGAATTCTTCTACGGCAACTCGCCCCTGCGCTTCCTCAACGACGGCCTGGACGTCGGCCCCGGTCTCGCCGACCAGTGGAGCGCCAACGACGACGCGTCCGAGTGGACCGTCCACTTCCGCGAGGGCCTCAAGTGGTCCGACGGCGAACCCTTCACCGTGGACGACATCCTGTTCTGGTGGGAGGACCTGGTCCTACCAGGCCACAACGCGCAGACGCCGCCGCCGTCGAACATTTCCGGCAAGGGCACCGCGGTGAAGATGACCAAGGTGGACGGCCAAACGCTGAAGTTCACCTGGGACACCCCGCAGCCGCTCTTCCCCGAGCAACTGGCCACCTATGTCAACGGAGGTCTGGGCAGGAACGGCCCGACCTGGGTGCTGCCGAAGCACTACCTGAAGCAGTTCCACCCCAAGTACGACAAGAAAGTCCCCAAGGACTGGGACACCCCGGGCGGTCTGTGGGAGCAGAAGGCCGACTGGAAGCGCAACCCCGACTGCCCCACACTCACCGGCTACCGGTGCAAGTCCTTCGACAACAACACCGGCATCGTCTTCGAGCGCAACCCGTACTACTGGGTCGTCAACACCAACGGCGACCAGCTGCCCTACATCGACGAGATCAGCTTCTCGATGCAGACCAACGCCGAGGCGCTCAAGCTCAAGATCCAGCAGGGTGCGGTCGACTACTGCCAGGGCTTCTTCAATCAGGTCACCCTCGCCGACGTGTCCACCCTCTCCCGGCACAAGGACAGCGGCCACTACGACATCCTGCTGTGGAACAGCGGGGACGGCACCGGCTCGATCTTCTTCTTCAACTACGACTACATCGCCAAGGACGAGAAGTACGGCAAGCTCATCCGTGACAAGCGCTTCCGCCAGGCCGTCTCGCTCGGCTGGGACCGCAAGGCCACCCGCAAGAGCCTGTACTTCAACCAGGGCGAGCTCACCACGGGGACCATCGGGCCCGGCACGGCCGAGTTCCACGCAGAGCCGGACGGCCCGAAGCTGTACCAGCAGTGGCGCGACTCCTACCTCGGCCCCGACCCCGAGAAGGCCAAGGCACTGCTGGCGGAGATCGGTCTGAAGGACACCGACGGCGACGGCTACGTGGAGTTCCCCGACGGCGCACCCCTCACGATCCAGGTCCCCTACTCCGCCGACATGGCCAAGCCGGAGGCCGACAAGGACGAGCAGCTCGTCGCCGACATGAAGAAGATCGGGCTGCACATGAAGCGCGTCCCGATGTCGCCGGCCGCCTTCGGGGAGCAGTGGACGGCAGGGCAGCTGATGTCCCACACCAACTGGGGCAACGCCAACGGCACCTCGATCATGGTGGTCCCGAACTGGCTGGTCCCGGTGAACACCCAGTACTGGGCCCCGCTGGAGGCCGCCTGGTACGCCAACAGCGCGAGCGGCAAGAACAAGGAGGAGCTGGACCTCGCGCCACTCAAGCGGCATCCCCCGCGCATGGAGCCCGAGCCGGGTGACCCGGTCGAGAAGCTCACCAGTCTGTACACACAGGCCAAGACCGAAGCAGATCCGGTCAAGCGCAACCAGCTGGTCTGGCAGATGTTCAAGATCCACATCGAGGACGGGCCGTTCTTCATGGGCTCCACGGCCAACTTCCCCGAAGTGATCATCAAGAACCGGGACCTCGCCAACGTCCCCGGCCCAAAGAACCTCGCCCTCGGCGGCATCACCGGCCCCTGGCACATCCCTGCCCCGGCCACCTACGACCCCGAGTGCTGGCACTGGACGAACCCGGAGAAGCACTCGTGAGCGCATCCAGCACGGACGGGCGGCCGGCCGTCACCTCCGGGAGAGCCGCATGCTGATCGTGGTCGCCCGCCGCGCCTTCTACATGATCGTGACGCTCGTCATCGTGTCCATGCTCAGCTTCGCCATCATCGCCGCCCCGCCCGGCAGCGCTCTCTCGCAGAAGATCTCCCAGCTGCAGTCGCAGGGCGGCGAGGTGACCGAGGCGCAGATCGCCGCGCTGAGGGAGCAGTACGGCGTCGACGAATCCTGGTTCACCCAGTACGGGAAGTGGATATCCGGCTTCTGGCACGGCGACTTCGGATTCTCCTTCACTCTCAACGAACCCGTCGGTTCCCTCATCTGGAGCCGACTCGGACTCTCGCTGCTGCTCAGCATCGGGGCCCTGCTCATCGCCTGGGGCTTGTCGATCCCGCTCGGGGTCTACTCCGCCACCCACCGGCGCTCGCTGCCCGACAGCGTCATCACGGTGATCCAGTTCATCGGGGTCGCCATCCCGGAATTCCTGTTCGCGCTCGTGGTCATGACGCTGGCCGCCAACCACCTCGGCGCGGACGTCGGCGGGCTCTTCTCCAGCCAGTACGAGAACGCCCCGTGGAACTGGGCCAAGTTCACCGATCTGCTCGAACATCTCTGGATCCCGCTCATCGTGATCGCGGCCGGCTCGACCGCCTGGCTGACCCGCGTCATGCGCGCCAATCTGCTCGACGTCCTCAACAACCAGTACGTGCAGACCGCACGGGCCAAGGGGGTGTCCGAGCGCAAGGTGATCTGGAAGCACGCGGTGCGCAACTCGCTGCACCCGCTGGTGATGACCTTCGGTACCACCTTCCCCGTGCTGATCTCCGGCGAGGCGATCGTGTCGATCGTCCTCAACCTGCCGACCATAGGGCCGCTGCTGGTCAACTCACTGCTCAACAAGGACATGTACGTCGCGGGCACCATCTTGCTCATACTCTCGGCCCTCCTGGTGATCGGCAATTTCGTCGCAGACTTCCTGCTCACCGTGATCGACCCCCGCATCCGGCTCGGAGAGTGATCGGAGATGACGACAGCGCCACCAGCTTCCGTCACGGAGCCGACCACCCCATCCGCGCCCGCCGAGGCCGGCAACGGGACGGCCACCCTGCCGCAGTGGCGGCTCATGCTGCGCCGCTTCCTCAAGAACCGCCTCGCGGTCGCCAGTTCGGTCGTGCTTGCGGTGCTCTACGCGTGCGCGATCCTGGCCCCTTTCCTCTCCCCCAACCCCTACGACCAGCAGAACGCCGACCTGAAGAACGCACCCCCGACGGCCGTCATCTGGTCCGGCGGACCGGCGATCTGCGGCCGCGAGCAGCAGCTCGACACCGAGACTTTCACCTATGAGTACCGCAGCGACTGCGGAAAGCCCGTACCGCTGCGGTTCTTCGGCAAGGGGCACGAATACAAGCTGTTCGGCCTGATCCCGACCGACCGGCACCTGGTGACGGTGGACAAGCCGCACACACTGCTGATCTGGGGCGCCGACAGCGCCGGCCGGGACGTGTTCGCCCGCGCCATGCAGGGCGCGCGGGTGTCGCTCACCATCGGCCTGCTCGGCGTGGCCGTCGGCACCTTCCTCGGCGCGACGATCGGCACGATATCGGGGTACTTCCGGGGAGCCGTCGACACGCTGCTGCAGCGGTTCATCGAACTGTTGATGTCGCTGCCCACCCTGCCGCTATGGCTGGCACTGGCCGCGATCCTGCCCCAGGATATGTCCGTCACCAGCCGTTACTTCCTGATCACCCTCATCCTGTCACTGGTCGGCTGGGCGAGCCTCGCGCGGCAGATCCGCGGCAAGGTGATGTCGTACGCGGCCAGCGACTACGTCGCCGCCGCCCGAATCGCCGGCTCCTCCAGCGCCCGCATCGTCTTCAGGCACCTGATACCGAACGCTTCCAGCCACATCGTCGCCACGGCGATGCTGGCGGTACCGGCCACGATCATCGCCGAGACGTCGCTGTCGTTTCTCGGCGTCGGCATGCTGCCGCCCGCCGTGAGCTGGGGCGTCCTGCTCTCGGACGCGCAGAACGTCGCGACCGTGCAGCAGTACCCGTGGCTGCTGATCCCGGCGGCCTTGGTGGTGCTCGCGGTGACCTGCTTCCAGTTGATCGGCGACGGGCTGCGCGACGCCGTCGACCCCTACGGATGAGGGGCGCCGTGGCAACCCGCGTGACAGGACCCGACCGACCCCCGACCGAGCCGGAGAACCGCACGATGAGCCAGTCATACGCGGCAGAGGAAGGAGCACCCGCTGCCGCCCCGGTGGAGGTGCCACACGGCGCCGGAGACCCTGTGCTGTCCGTCCGTGACCTGGAGGTGGAGTTCATCACCATGCTGGGCGTGGTACGCGCGCTGAACGGCGTGACGTTCGACGTTCCGCGGGGCAAGGTGCTGGGGATCGTCGGCGAGTCCGGCTGCGGCAAGAGCGTGACGGCGCGGGCGATCCTGCAGATCGTCGAGAATCCGGGGCGCATCACCGGCGGCAGCATCACGCTGCGCGGTGTGGGCGGGGAGACCGAGATCATCGGGCTCGGCCCGGACAGTGCGCGGATGCGCGAGCTGCGCGGCAGGGAGATCGCGATGATCTTCCAGGAGCCGATGAGCTCGCTCAACCCGGTGTACACCATCGGCGCCCAGATCGCCGAAGCCGTCCTCATCCATCAGACGCGGAACCGCGAGGAGGCGCACAAGCGCGCAGTGGAGATGCTGCGCCAGGTGGGCATGCCGCACCCGGAGGCGGTCGCCCGGTCCTATCCGCACCAGCTCTCCGGCGGCATGCGGCAGCGCGCCATGATCGCCATGGCGCTCTCCTGCAACCCGACGGTGCTCATCGCCGACGAGCCCACCACCGCGCTGGACGTCACCACCGAGGCACAGATCCTCGAACTGATCCGGAGCGTGCGCGACCGAGCCGGCATGTCGATCATGTTCATCACCCACAGCATGGGTGTGGTCGCCCAGCTCTGCGACGAGGTGATCGTGATGTATCTGGGCCGGATCGTGGAGCGCGGCAGCGTCGACGACCTCTTCCACGACCCCAAGCACCCCTACACCCGGGCGCTGCTCCGCTCGATACCCCGCATCGGCGGCAACCGCAAGACGCCACTGGAGGTGATCGAAGGCTCGGTGCCCGATCCGCACACACGGGTGCCTGGCTGCCCGTTCCACCCCCGGTGCCCGGAGGCGATCCCGGGCCGCTGCGACACTATCGTCCCGGCCCTGAGCACCGCGGGACCGGGACACACCGTGCACTGCCATCTCTACCAGGGCGACGACGAGGCCAGCCGGACCGAGCCGGGGAAAGACGCATGAACGAACCACTGCTCGAAGTAACCGGTCTGCGCAAGCACTTCCCCATCCGCGGCGGCTTCCTGCGCCGCCGCGTCGGGGAGATCAAGGCGGTGGACGGGGTCGATCTGACGGTCCGCCGGGGCGAGACCGTCGCCCTGGTCGGCGAGTCCGGCTGCGGCAAGTCCACGACCGGGCGCACGATCGTAAGGCTGGAAGAGCCGACCGCCGGCGAGGTCGTCTTCCACCACCCCGGACGCGGCCCCGTCCACCTGGAAACCGCCGACGCGCGCACTCTGCGCGCGGTCCGCCCCCACCTCCAGATGATCTTCCAGGATCCGTTCGCCTCCCTGGACTCCCGGATGACCGTCGGCAGCATCATCGAGGAACCGCTCGTCATCAACAAGGCGGCGGCCGGGCGGGCGCTGAAGGACCGCGTCGCGGAACTGCTCACCCTGGTCGGTCTGCGCCCCGAGCACGCGAACCGCTACCCGCACGCCTTCTCCGGCGGTCAGCGCCAGCGCATCGGCATCGCGCGGGCGATCGCCCTCAACCCGGACCTGATCGTATGCGACGAGGCGGTCTCCGCCCTGGACGTGTCCGTGCAGGCGCAGATCCTCAACCTGCTGGAGGAGCTGCAGCGTCGGCTGGGCCTCGCCTATCTCTTCATCAGCCACGACCTGGCGGCCGTCGAGCACATCGCCGACCGGGTGGTGGTGATGTACGTGGGACGGATCGTCGAGAGCGGACCGGTCGAGCAGCTCTACAACGCGCCGAAGCACCCGTACACCGAGGCGCTGCTGGCCGCCGTACCGCAGCCGGACCCGCGGGTGCGAACCCGTCCGAAGCTGCTCACCGGCGACGTGCCGAGCCCCGCCACCCCGCCCAGCGGCTGCTATTTCCACCCGCGCTGCCCCTACGCCCAGCCGGTCTGCGCCGAGGAGACCCCGCCGGTGCGGCAGGTCGGCGAGGGACACCGCTCGGCCTGCCACTTCGCCGGCGAGCTGCCGCTCGCGGGCGCCGCCGCGGCAGCGCCACCCGCGCAGGCCACCTCGTGAAGCTCAGCCAGTCCCCCGGCCCCGGCCCGCGTGGCACCGGGCGTACGACAGGAGTGCCATGACCGACGACGTACCGAAGTTCACCGGCATCACCCGCTACCGCGACCCGCGGGGCCGGTTCTCGTTCCGCTATCCCTGGGACTGGCACACCGACTGCCTCGACCAGGACCGCGAGGGGGTGATGCTCAGGCCCGACGCGGACGACCCGGACACCTACGTCGCCGCCTGGGTGAGCACGCTCCCGGCCGACGTGACCATCGGCGACCTGCCCGAGCTGCGCGACGGCTTCGACGCCGGCCTGGCCACCCTGCCGGAACGGAACATTCTGGAGGCGCGCGAGGACACGGTGGGCGGGGCAGTGGAGATGGAGCGCACCATCACCTTCCGCGAGGGGGAAAACATCCGGCAGCGCTGCATCCGGGCGCTGTACGCGGGCCGGACCCAGTTGGTCTTCGTGTATCAAGGTGCGACGCGGGGAGCGTACGCGTACTGGCTTCCGATGGGCAACTACTGCTGGGCCACACTCCAGCTCGCCGAAGAGATCTGGTACGGCGCGGATCCGGAACTGGGCCGGGCCGCGCCCGGTAGGCCCCATACGGCCGCGGCGTCGGGTGTGCCGGGTCACGTGGCGTAATCCCGGGCCGGAACGCTACCCCGCCGCGCGGCACCGTGGCGGGGTACGGGGCAGCCTGCCGGCGTCAGCGCGTCCCGGCGGATCTAGACGCGGGGCGACGGCTCGGAGGGGCCGTCGACTCGCGCCAGATGACCTGCGCCGCCGGGCCGCTCCACGGTTCGAGGTCGGGCCCGCCGACCGCCTTGATCAGCCGCAGCACCGCGTTGCGCCCGGCTCCTTCCAGGTTGACGCGGACGGTGGTGAGCGAAGGGGGGAGGAACCGGCATAGCTCGTTGTCGTCCCACCCGGTGACGCTCAGGTCACCGGGCACGTCCAGGCCGCGTTCATGGGCGCCGCGCAGCACCCCGGAGGCGACCACGTCGTTGGCGGCGATCACGGCGGTGGGCAGCCGGTCGGAGTCCAGTTGCCGGACGGCTTTCACCCCCGACTCGCCCGACCAGTCGCCCTCTGCCACCCCGACCGACTCGAGTCCGAGCCGCTCGACCGCCTCCAGGTAGGCGACCTTGCGGGCCCGTGCCGAGGCGAAGTCCTGATCGCCGGCGACGTGCAGGAACCGCCGGTGGCCGAGGGCGGCGAGGCGTTCGATCAGCTCGGTGACGGGCGCAGCATCGGTGAGTTCACCGACACTGCGCATGGCGTCGTCGAAGTCCGGGGAGACGACGACGGCCGCTCCCTCCGGCAAGCCGTGCTCGATGCTGGCCGCCATGGGCGTCAGCGACAGCACCCCGTCCACCTGTCCGGACTGGGCGAGTTCGAGGACGCGCTCGGTCCGGGTCGCGGTGGAGCCCTCGACGCTGACGATCTCGACCACGTGTCCCGCCTCGTGGGCTGCGGCCAGGGCGCCGGAGAGCAGGCGCGCGTGGTTGAAGGTGGTGACGGGCATGACGACGGCGAGCCGGCCGGTGCGCCGGGTGCGCATAGAGCGGGCCATGAGGTTGGGGCGGTAACCGAGTTTCTCAACGGCGCCGTCGAGACGCTCGAGTGTGGCCGGGCGCAGGCCCTGACGGGACTTCAGATATCGCGAGACGGTCTGGTGCGAGACGCCCGCCAGGCGTGCCACCTCTTTGATAGTGGGCCGCCTGGCCGGTGCGGAGTGTTCGGTCATGGATGGACCCCCTCGTGCTGAGCGCACCCTATTGCCCTGCTGGAGAAAGTTCACTACGGTTTTCCTCGAAGCGAAAGTGAACGTTCACTATTCTGCCATAGAGGGAGACCGTCCATGCCGGACCCGTCCCCGTCCGCCCGCGTCGCCATCGTTGGCGCGGGCGGCATCGCCCACGCCCACGCGGGTGCCCTGGCCGAACTATCCGACCGAGCGAGCCTGGTGGCCGTCGCCGACACCGACCGCGACCGCGCTGAGACCTTCGCCCGGCGCTTCTCCGTGCCGGGCGTGTACACCGAAGCGGAGAAGCTCCTCGCAGAGGAGCGCCTCGACCTGGTGCACATCTGCACCCCGCCGCACAGCCACACGCCGCTGGCCATCGCCGCCCTTCGCGCCGGGGTGCCGGTACTGGTCGAGAAGCCCACCGCGCTGAGCCTCGCCCAGCTGGACGAGCTCGCCGCAGTGCAGCAGGCCACCGGCACACCCGTCCTCACCGTCTTCCAGCACCGATTCGGCCCCGCCGCCGTCCGGCTGCACCGGCTGGCCTCCTCCGGAGCGCTCGGCCGCCCGCTCACCGCGGTCTGCGAGACCCTGTGGTACCGCACCGACGCGTACTTCGCCGTGCCGTGGCGCGGGCGCTGGGAAGTGGAGGGCGGCGGCCCGACCATGGGCCACGGCATCCACCAGTTCGACCTGCTGCTCTCCGTCCTCGGCCCGTGGAGCGAGGTCACCGCCGTGGCCGGCCGGCTCGCCCGCCCCACCGACACTGAGGACGTCTCCATGGCCCTCGCCCGGTTCGAGAACGGAGCGATGGCCAGCGTCGTCAATTCACTGCTTGCCCCGCGCGAAACCTCACGCCTGCGCTTCGATTTCGAGTACGCCACCGTCGAGCTGGAGCACCTCTACGGCTACCGCGAGAAGCACTGGCGCTTCACTCCCGCTCCCGGCCACGAGCACCTGGCCGAGCTGTGGCGAAGCGACGACGCGGACGACCTCGAGAGCGGGCACCTGCTGCAGATCGCGGCGGTCCTGGACGCGCTGCGGCACGGCACCGAACCCGCGGTGAGCCTCGTCGAAGCGCGCCGCACCCTGGAGTTCGCCGCCGCCACCTACGCCTCCGCGTTCCGCCGCCGCCCCGTCGCCGCCGGCGAACTCACCGGCGACGATCCTTTCGTGCGCGCCATGGACGGTGGCGCCGTGCCATGGCCGCGCGTCAAGGCGGCCGCGTGACTGCGCTGGACCCCACCGCCTGGGCGCTGGTCTTCGGCACCGAGCTGACCAACGTCTCCGGCGCGGACATCGCACTGGGCTCCCCGACCACACGGGGCCGGGAAAACGCCGGGTACGGGGGGCTGTTCTGGCGCGGCCCGCGCTCCTTCACGGGCGGCACGCTCGTCACCCCGGCCGGCACGGGCGGTGACGGACTGCGCGGACAGTGCCACTCCTGGATGGCCTTCGCAGGCCGGCTCGACGAGGACGACGCCCGGTCGCTGGTGCTGATGGCCGACGCGGGGCCGGACCAGGCGCCAGGACTCGCTGCTGCTGTAGGGGAGTTGCTGGACCGCGGCGCGAGGTCGGCCGACGTGGTGGGACCAGGGGGCACGCAGACGCGGGGAGGGGCATGATGACCAGCCACGGCCCGAACCGCCGCACCGTCGCGACCGAAGCGCTCGCCCTCGGCGGAACAGCCCCCCTCACCACGCATGCCGGCACGGCATCCGCCGCCGGGACCGCGCACGCGTCACCCCCTCAGTCCCCGCCAGCCCCCAGGTCCGCCGGAGCCGAACCATTCGAGGGTTACCTGTTCGCCTACTTCACGGGAGAGGACAAACCCCGCGGCGAGCAGATCTACTTCGCGGCCAGCCACGGCAACAACCCCCGATTCTGGGACGAGTTGAATGGGGGACAACCGGTCCTCACCTCGACGCACGGCGAGAACGGAGTGCGCGACCCGTTCCTGGTGCGTTCGCCCGCCGGCGACCGGTTCTTCCTGCTTGCCACGGACTTGCGGATCTTCGGGAGCGGGGACTGGTACGCTGCGAAACGGGTCGGCAGCCTGTACATCGAGGTGTGGGAGTCGGCCGACCTGGTGCACTGGTCGCCGCAACGCCACATCCGGGTCTCCCCCGACACCGCCGGCTGCACCTGGGCACCGGAGGCGCACTACGACCCGGAACGCGGCGCCTACGTCGTGTACTGGGCGTCGCGGCTGTACGCCGAGGGCGACACGGACCGCTCCACAGAGACCCACGAGCGCATGCTGTACGCCACAACCCGCGACTTTCGCACCTTCAGCGCCCCGCAGATCTGGCACGACCCGGGGCACCCCGTCCTCGACTCCACGGTGCTCCGCCACGGCGACACCTACTACCGGTTCACCAAGGACGCGCGAGCCCCCGGCTGGTCGGACCCCTACGGCCGGTTCATCACGCAGGAGAGGTCCGTACGGCTCACCGGCGCCGAGTGGGAACTGGTCGCCACGTGCGTCGGCCGGGGTGACACCACCCGCCCGGGCGTCACCGAAGGCGAGGGACCGACCATCTTCCGCTCCACCATCGAGCAGAAGTGGTACCTGCTCATTGACGAGTTCCGCGGCCGCGGCTATGTGCCGTTCGAGACCTCCGATCCAGCCGGCGGGGTGTGGCGCCCTGCCGAGGAATTCGTACTGCCGCAGGGCGCCCGGCACGGCAGCGTCCTGCCGGTCACGCGAGCGGAACTGGAGCGAGTGCGTACACACTACGGCGCAGGCGGCGCCCCGGCGCCATGGGGAGCCGGAGCGGGCTGACGGTTCCTGACGTCGGGTCGCAAGTCCGACGCTGCCCCTGTTGGTGACGGCGTTCTCGGTGGTGTGGACGTCTGCGCCTCCCATGTGACCGTGACCGGATCCCACCGGCTAGTGACCCGGCGCACCTGGGATACCGCCCCCGACTGCGGAGCCGCAACTGGGCCCGTCACTGTTGAGAAGGGACGGAGTAACGTTGGTGATCTGCTGCCCGCTCAGGGAGCAACTCATGCCGGCGGGTGGTGACCTCATGCTGTAGAGCGGCGCGTACGGCCGAGATCGGGGGATGCGCGGCGTCCTCCCGGCGGACGGCCAGCGTGAACGGCAGGCGTACGTCGATCTCGTCGGCCAGCAGGCGATGCAGCGGCGCCTTCTCGGCGAGGAAGGCGGGCAGCAGGCCGATGCCCGCCCCCACGCGGGTCGCCTCCAGCTGGGCGAAGATGTTCGTGGAGGCGAAGGCGGCGGTCATGCCCGGCAGGTGGTGCTCGATGTCGAGGTCGCCGGCCTGCAGAAGCGATTCGATGTAGAAGACGAGTGTGTGGCCGCGCAGGTCGGCGATGGTCTTGGGGCGTCCGTGCCGCGCGAGGTAGTCGTCCGTGGCGTAGAGCCCCAGCGCGTAGTCGGTGAGCCGCTCTGTCAAGAGCCGGCTGCTCGGCGGCGTGCCGATGGTGACGGCGAGGTCGAACCCCGACTGGTGGAGGGCGAGCTGGCGCGTCGCCGTGATCAGCTCGATGGTGAGCTGGGGGTGCCGCCGCTGGACCCGGGCGAGCGCGGGCGCGACGTAGAGCGCGCCGAAGCCGTCCGGCGCGGTGACCCTGACCATGCCGCGCAGTGAGGGTGAGTCCGTGGCGGCGACCGCGTCGGCCACGTGGTCGAGGGCCTCCTCGATGGCTCGTGCGCTCTCCGCCACCGTCCGGCCGACCTCGGTCAGCGCCCAGCCGTCGGCGCCGCGTTCGACCAGGCGTACACCGACGGTCTTCTCCAGCGCGGCGATGCGGCGCGAGACCGTGGTGTGGTCGACTCCGAGCACGGCGGCGGCCGCCACCAGACGTCCTGTGCGGGCGACGGCCAGGAGATACCGCAGGTCATCGGCGCGGAGCCGGCGGGGGTCTATGGGCCGGCGATGACGGGCGGAATCCCGTGCAGGGCTCTCGTCAGGCGAGACGGTAGCTCGTCGCATCCATGAAGTCTATGTGCATTTTTGCAGACATGGTCTGTGAGCTTGGCGCTTGAATGCACGTCACATCAGACGCCACAGTCTCGTTAACCGAGCGAAACATTACGGAGAGCGAGGAAAGCGATGACTGTGGTCGCTTGGATAGGTCTGGGGCATATGGGGTGCCCTATGGCAGCTCATCTAGTTAAGGCCGGTTTCACGGTACGGGGCGTGGAGATCGATCCAACCGCGCGCGAGGCCGCCTCGGCCGCGGGCGTCGAGGTCGCCGGATCGGTGGCCGAGGCGGTGGCGGACGCGGACGCCGTCTTCACCATGCTGCCCACCGGGCTGGAGGTGCGCGCCGTGCTCACCGGCGAGGAGGGGGTCCTCGCGCACATCCGGCCCGGAACCCTGGTCATCGACTCCTCGACGATCGACATCGCGACCGCGCGGGAGTTGCACGAGACGGCGGCCGCCGCGGGAGCGCGGTTCGCGGACGCTCCCGTGTCCGGAGGAGTTGAGGGGGCGAAGGCCGGCACCCTGACCTTCATGGTCGGCTGTTCTCCCGAGGTGGTGGCCGCCGCCAGGTCGCTGATCGAGCCCATGGCCGGCCGTATCGTGCCGACCGGAGGCCCGGGCACCGGTCAGGCCGCGAAGATCGTGAACAACATGATCCTGGGCGTCTCGCTCGCGGCGACGTGCGAGGGAGTGGTTCTGGCCGAGAGGCTCGGGTTGGACCTGAAGACCTTCTACGAGATCGCCACGCAGTCGTCGGCCGACAACTGGGCGCTGCGCACCTGGTACCCGGCGCCCGGCGTGGTCGAATCGGCGCCGAGCTCGCGAGACTACACCCCGGGGTTCAGCACGAACTTGATGGTGAAGGACCTCGCGCTCGCACTGCTGGCAGGCGAGAGCACCCACACCCCGCTCTCCGCGGCAGCGGCCGCACACCGGCTCTTCAGCGATTCGGCCGCCGACGGCGCCGGCGACCGTGATTGCTCGGCGCTGGTCCTCGCGGTGGCAGGAGCATCCGTGGCGCACGACCCCAAGGACAAGCCATGACAGACACCGCGTCATCGCGGGAAACCCCCCAGACCCCACCCAGCAAGCTGCGCAAGGTCATCGCGGCCAGCATGGCCGGCACCGTCGTCGAGTGGTACGACTTCTTCATCTACGGCACCGCCGCCACCCTGGTGTTCGGCAAGGTGTTCTTCCCGAACACCGGGACGGAACTCGACGGGATCATCGCCGCGCTGCTGACCTACGCCGTCGGCTTCGCCGCGCGACCGCTCGGCGGCCTGGTGTTCGGGCACTTCGGTGACAAGCTGGGGCGCAAGCGACTGCTGCAGGTGAGCCTGCTCATCATCGGGATCTCTACCTTCTGCATCGGCCTGCTTCCCACGTACGCGCAGGTGGGAGTGCTCGCGCCCGTGCTTCTCGTCGTCCTGCGGTTCGCCCAGGGCTTCGCACTCGGCGGCGAGTGGGGCGGCGCCGTGCTCCTCGTCAGCGAGCACGGGACCGCGGAGCGGCGCGGTCTGTGGGCGAGCTTCCCCCAGGCCGCCGTCCCCGCGGGCAACATGCTGGCCACGATCGTTCTCACCACTCTCGTCGCGGTGATGGACGAGGCCTCCTTCCTCGCGTGGGGGTGGCGCGTCGCGTTCCTGGCCTCGGCCGTGCTCGTCATCATCGGCTACTACATCCGCACGCACATCGAGGACGCGCCGATCTTCAAGTCGGCCGTGGCCAAGGCGGCGAGCGAGGCCGAGCACCGCTCACCGATCGCCCAGGTGTTCCGCGAACGGCCACGCCAGGTGTTCACGGCGATGGGCCTGCGCGTCGCCGAGAACATCCAGTACTACATGGTCGTCACGTTCTCCATCACCTACCTCAAGGTCGAGGTCAAGGCCGACACGGAGCGGATCCTGCTCCTCATGCTGGTGGCCCACTTCATCCACCTGTTCGCGGTGCCGGCGATGGGGGCGCTGTCGGACCGGATCGGGCGCAGGCCGGTCATCGCCGTGGGGGTCGCGGGAATGGCGGTCTGGGGGGCGGTGGCCTGGAGCATCCTCGACACCGACGAGGCGCTTCCGATCATCGCCATCCTCACGGCGGGGCTCGTCGTGCATGCCTTGATGTACGGCCCTCAAGCCGCCTTCATGTCGGAGATGTTCCCCACCCGGATGCGCTACACCGGGATCTCCATGGGCTACCAGGTGACCTCGATCTTCGCCGGGTCACTGGCCCCCATCATCGCCGCGGCCCTGCTCAGCTCGTACGGCACCGGCGCGATCTTCCTTTACATGCTCATCGCCGTGGCGATCAGCGGCGTCGCGCTGCTGATGGCGCGGGAGACCCGTGGCGTGGACCTCACGATCGTCGACGCGCAGCGTGTCGGGGTGATGTCGTGAAGCGGATCACTCATTGGATCGCCGGACAGGCATGGACCGGCGAGGCCGAGCGACGCGGCGACGTCTACGATCCGGCCACCGGCAGGGTGACGGGACAGGTGGACTTCGCGGGCGTCGCGGAGGTGGACGAGGCGGTGAGCGCGGCCTCCGGCGCGTTCGACGCCTGGCGTCACACGTCGCTGGCCAAGCGTTCCAGCACGTTGTTCGCCTTCCGCGAGCTGGTGAACGCCCGGCGTGACGAGCTGGCCTCGATCATCGTGTCCGAGCACGGCAAAGTGCACTCCGACGCGCTCGGCGAGATCGCCCGTGGCCTGGAGGTCGTGGAGTTCGCGTGCGGCATCCCTCACCTGCTGAAGGGCGGTTTCACCGAGCAGGCGTCGACCGGCATGGACGTCTTCTCGATCCGGCAACCGCTCGGGCCCGTCGCCATCATCTCGCCGTTCAACTTCCCCGCCATGGTGCCGATGTGGTATTTCCCCATCGCCATCGCGTCCGGGAACACGGTCGTCGTCAAGCCGTCCGAGAAGGACCCGTCGGCCGCCGCCTTCCTCGCCGAGCTGTGGAAGGAGGCGGGCCTGCCCGACGGCGTGTTCAACATCGTCCACGGCGACAAGGTGGCCGTGGACCGGCTGCTCCAGCACCCGGACGTCAAGGCGATCAGCTTCGTCGGTTCCACGCCGATCGCCCGCTACGTCTACGAGAACGGAACCAAGCACGGCAAGCGCGTCCAGGCCCTCGGCGGCGCGAAGAACCACATGCTGGTCCTCCCCGACGCCGACCTCGGCCTGGCCGCGGACGCGGCGGTCAGCGCGGGCTTCGGCTCGGCAGGCGAACGCTGCATGGCCATCTCGGTCCTCGTGGCCGTCGATCCGGTCGGAGACGAACTCGTCGCCAAGATCAAGGACCGCATGGCCACGCTCAAGGTAGGACCCGGCTGCAACGGCGACTCCGCGATGGGGCCGCTGGTCACCGGCGGGCATCGGGACAAGGTGACGTCCTACCTGGACGCGGGGCTTGCCGACGGCGCCGAGCTCGCGGTCGACGGCCGAGAGCATGTGATCGCGTCTCACGACGCGGACGGCCAGGAGACAGCGGACGGCTTCTGGCTGGGGCCCACGCTGTTCGACCACGTCAAACCCGGCATGAGCGTGTACGACGACGAGATCTTCGGCCCGGTGCTGTCCGTGGTGCGCGTGACGTCGTACGAGGAGGGGCTGCAGCTCATCAACGGCAACCCCTACGGCAACGGCACCGCGATCTTCACCAACGACGGCGGCGCCGCCCGCCGCTTCCAGAACGAGGTCGAGGTCGGCATGGTGGGAATCAACGTGCCCATTCCGGTCCCGGTCGCGTACTACTCCTTCGGCGGCTGGAAGGATTCGCTCTTCGGCGACACGCACGCCTATGGCGCCGAGGGCGTGCACTTCTTCACCCGTGGCAAGGTGGTGACGCAGCGCTGGAAGGACCCCTCCCACGGCGGCATCGACCTGGGCTTCCCCAAGAACGAATGAATCCTTCAACAGACCGCCGGACGGGCGTGCCCCGTCCGGCGGTCTGTTGCGCACGGTAATGGCCGATATCGCCCCCCCGACCTGCAGGACTGGGTCGCCTGCCCGGTCCGCCCACTCACCGCCAATGGTCTGATAGACGCGATCGTCGCGCTATGGCAGGCACCGGTCACGAACGGCACGTGACCAAACAGCGATCTACGTTTCCGGCCGAGGCGAACTCGCCCCGCAACCTGAAAGTCGTACCGCCGACATGCCGTTGACACGTCTCCGTCACGAGATCTACGATTCGGTCGAATCGATTCGCAAGCTGCCACTCTGCTTCAGGCGATCATCCGAGTTCAAGACAAGTCGCACGTCTCCGCATGCGCTCGAATCGGTTCACCGATGTCACGCCTTCGTGGTCCTTCTGCCTCCCTCACCCCCAGCTTCCGAAGGAGCCACCATGATGACGACCACCCAACAGCCGCCCAGCAGACGGCTTACCGCCGTCGCCCGCATCCTGGTCGGGATGCTCATCGCCGTCGTCCCGGCCATCCCGACGCCGGCGCACGCCGCGGACGAGTCCATCAGCGTCGACTTCGCCGTAGCCGGCGGCACCCCGACCTACCGCGCGTCCGGGTGGATCTACGGCATGACGGAGAACGCATCCGGGCCGGCAGACCACTTCTTCCGCGACGTGAAGTTCCGCTCCATGCGCGCCGGGGGCGCCCAGCTCGGCTCACCCGGCGGCTGGGTGTCCGGCGCCTACGAGCGAAGGTGGAACGCAACGCTGGCCCAGGCCCGTCGTACGATCGCGCTCGGCGGCCAGTTCATCATCCTCCCGCACGACCTGTGGGGGGCGGACGGCTACCCGATCTCGCGCTTTCCCGGCGACAACGGCAACTGGTCCGACTACGACGCCTTCCTCAGTCGCCTGATCAACGACGTGCGGTCGGCCGGGATCACCGTGCAGTGGGACATCTGGAACGAACCGAACATCTCCTTGTTCTGGAATCGCCCGCAGGCGCAGTACCTCGAGCTGTGGCGCCGCAGTCACCAGCGCATCCGCGCCGCGTTCCCGAACCACCTGATCGTCGGCCCCAGCTGCGCCTGCGTGCCCTCCACCACGTACGCCTGGTGGAACGCCTACCTCGATTTCGTCCGCGCCAACAACGTCGTCCCCGACATCATCAGCTGGCATTCCCTCCCCGGCGACCCGGTGGCCAACGTGGCGGCCGCCAATACGACCCTCGACTCGCGCGGCATCCCGCACCCGCGCCCGTACCAGATCAACGAATACGGCGCCTCCAACGAGCAGAACCCAGGAGACGGGTCGTGGTACATCGCTCGACTGGAGCGGGCAGGCGCCGACGGCCTGCGGGCGAACTGGGCGAGCGCGGGCAACCTGCACAACGATCTGGGCAACCTGCTCGTCCGTAACAGCGCGGGCCAGCACCTGCCCAAGGGCGAATGGTGGGTCTACCGCTTCTACGCCTCCCAGACCGGCCAGATCGTGTCCGTGGCCCCGAGCGTGTCCTACGACGCCTTCGCCACCAAGGCGACCGGCGTGGCCAAAATCCTTGTGGGCGGCGGCGGGACGACCGGCAACATCGCCGTCGATCTGCGCCGCCTCGACACCATCAGCGGCATCGTGCAGAACAACCAGGTCCGCGCGGTCGTGCAGCGCATCCCGTACAACGGCGGCGGCGCGGTCCAGGGGCCGATCACCGTCCAGAACACGGTCCTGACGCTGTCCGGCAACGCCGTCAGGCTGAACCTGCCGCACACCAACGCCGACGAGACGTTCACCGTCACGCTGCTGCCGCCGTCGGACGGCGGCTTCCAGTCCGTGGCGGTCGCGCAACATTCCCAGCAATGCCTGGACAACACCAACCTGAGCACGGCCGACGGCAACGTGCAGCAGCAGTTTTACTGCGAGGGCGGAGACCAGCAGTTGTGGAACTTCCGGCCGGTCGCCGGCGTGGCGAACACCTACACGCTGGTCAACCAGCACAGTGCGAAGTGCCTCGAGGTCAGCGCGGCGTCCACGGCCGACGGCGCGCCGATAAGCCAGCGGGCCTGCGCCGGCGGAGCGCAGAACCAGCAGTTCACCCTCCGCAAGGTCACCTACGGGGGTAACGACCCCCGCGACTACCAGCTCGTCGCCCGCCACAGTGGCAAGTGCGTCGACGTCAGCACGATCTCGACCGCGCCTCGCGCTCCCATCCACCAGTGGACCTGCAACCCGGCAGGCCAAGCCAGTCCGCTCAACCAAACCTGGCGACTCTGGGGCCGTTGACGGCGCCGTTCTCGGCAACCGTCCGCGCCTGCCTCTCCGGTCCACAGCGGGATCAGCTGCCGCTTCGCCGCTCGTGGGCGGCGGCGAGGATGAGGTAGGCGCTGGCCGTCCAGGTGTAGGCCCGGTCGCGTAGCCCTTCGCCGGTGCGGGCGTCGAAGTTCTCGGCGAAGCCGGACTTCTCGCACAGCTTGCGGAAGCGAGCGCTGATCTCATCGGCGAGGTCGGTGTATCCGGCGCGGCGCAGGCCGTCCTCGATGAGGACGGTCGAGGGCGCCCAGATCGGGCCTCGCCAGTAGCCGTCGTCCTGGTAGTGCTCGGAGGCAGGCAGCTCGGTGGCGGGTCCGAATGCGGTCAGGTGCTTCTCGATGCCGGCGGCCAGGGCGGCGCGGACGGGTTCGGGCAGTTCGTCGCCGAGCACGATCGGCATGAGGTCGAGCAGGCTGAGGCTGGGCCAGGTCCGTGTCGAATGGGCGCTGCGGGCGACGAACCGTTCGCCGTCCCACAGTTCGGCGAGCAAGGCGTCGCGCATCCGGTCGGCCCCTTCCGTCCACCGGGCGGCCGCTCCCGGGTCGGTGGCCAGGCGGGCGAGCTCGCGCATCTGGAGGACGAGGAAGGCGGCCAGGTCGGCGGTCTCGACGATGCGCTCGGGGTCGAAGGTGGTGGCGTTGTCCCAGCCGCTGTCGTTGCCGTGCTGGTAGTGCGGCAGTTCGTGGCCGGGTGCGCGACGGGCCGTCAGCCAGAAGGTGGTCCAGCGTTCCAGCAGCCGGTACGTGTCCACCGGCTCGGGCGGCGGCGGAAGGTGACGCAGGGCCCAGCCGTGGATGGGTGGCTTGACGAAGTTGTAGAGGATCTCGGAGTGGGTGACGGAGTCGGGCAACGCGCCGGCGGCGTCCTGGTGGTCGAAGGGGAGGCGGTATTGGTCCCATGCCAGGCCGGGCAGGCCGTCGGCGACCGCGATGGCGTTGAAGCAGTGGTCCCAGCTCCACACCTTGTCCATCCAGTGCTTGGACATGAGCACGGCGGGCCGGGTGATGAACCCGGCCGGGCGCACGGTGGCCGACCACAGCACGTAGGCGGCCAGCTCGGCGGCGGGTGTGCGGTCGCCGCGCCACGGCGCGACGGCCCCGGCGAACGCGTCGAACTCGGCCCGCGCGGCCTTGACCACCTGCTCGAAGGGGTCCGTGCTCGCATAGGGGGCGCGGGCGGTTTCGTACTCCTCGATGGCGATCTCCCACTCGCCGCTCAGGACGACGCCGCGTTCGGCGGTGCGCAGCGCCTGCGCGCCGAGCTGCTCGGCCTGCCCGCTGAGGAGGGTGATCCGGTAGCGGCGGCCGGTCTGATAGACGGTGAAGACGGACGATCCGTCGACGGGGTCCTGGTAGAAGTACGGGCCGCTGAACGGCGTCAGGACCGGGTCGGCGGCCACCAGCCGGAGCCCGAGACCGCGGCCGCGCACGCGTACCGTGTCGGCGCTCTCGTAGGCGAGGTCGATCCGGCCCTCGCCGTGGTTCCAGGTGAGCTGGTGCGGGGTGGCCGTGATCGCGGCCTCGGCGTCGGGGATCAGCCGCAGGATGGGGTGCATGCCGGTCTGGTGAGAGACCAGGTGCACGTCCTCGGCGTAGGTCTTCTCCGCCACCACGGGCGAGAAGCCGAACCACGAACCGTGGTAGCTGAACGGAATTTCCCGTAGGGAGAACACCGGGCCGGAGGCGGCGACGGTCATGAAGTGAGGGTCCCTTCTCAATCTTTGACAGCGCCCGCGGTGACGCCGGCGGCGACGTAGCGCTGGGCGACGACGAGCAGGATGGTCGCCGGGATGGAGGCGATCACGGCGGTGGCCATGATGGCGTTCCACTCCTGGTTGTTGTTGCCGATGTAGTGGTAGATGCCGAGGGTGATCGGCTGGTGGTCGCCGCCCTGGTCGAGGGTGCTGGCGAAGATGAAGTCCGACCACGCCCACAGGAACGCGAACAGCGACACCGTGATGAGCGAGTTGCGGCTGACCGGCAGCACGATCGACCAGAACGTGCGCACCACGCCGGCGCCGTCGGTGCGGGCGGCCTGCAGCAGCTCCTCGGGGATGCCGGACATGAACGTGGTGAGGATCAGCACCGCGAACGGCACGGCGAGGGTGGAGTCGGCCACGATGAGCCCGGGAACGGTGTTGAGCACGCCGGCGCTGAGGAAGATGGCGTAGAAGCCCATCGCCATGATGATCCCGGGGATCATCTGCGCGATCAGCAGCACGAAACTCAGCACTCCGCCACCTCGCGGGCGCAGCTTGGCCAGCGAGTACGCGGCCGGCGTCGCGAGCAGCAGCGTCAGCGCCACCGTGCCCAGCCCGACCACCAGGCTCACGCCCAGGTAGGGAAGCTGCTGGTCCAGCACCGCCCGGTAGCCCTCCAGCGTGCCGTCGATCGGGAACCAGTTCGGCGGGCTTTTACGCATGTCGGTGTCCCGGGTGAAGGACACGTTGATCATCCAGTAGACCGGGAACAGCATCACGCCGGTCAGCGCCAAGCCGACCGCGGTCTTCCAGTGCCTCATGCCAGTGCCTGCCTTCGCTGCACGCGGATGTAGATCAGCCCGAAGGCGAGCGCCATCACGATCAGCAGGTTGCCCACGGCCGCGCCGGGCCCGAAGGAGGGCACCAGGTTGCCGAAGCCGAGCCGGTAGGACCAGGTGGCGAACGTGGTCGACGACCCGCTCGGCCCGCCCTTGGTCATGATCCAGATGATGTCGAACACCTTCAGCGTGTAGACCAGACCGAGCAGGATGGTGATCGCCGAGACCGGGCGCAGCAGCGGGAAGGTGACCTTCCAGAAACGCTGCCAGGCGCTCGCCCCGTCCAGCGCGGCGGCCTCGTACACGACCGCGGGGATCGCCTGCAATCCGGAGTACAGCACCACCAGGTTGAACGGGATGCCGATCCAGATGTTGGCGATGATCACCGACCACAGCGACCAGTCCGGCGAGGTCAGCCAGTTCACCGGCCCGATCCCGAACCAGCTCAGCGCCGCGTTGACCACCCCGGAGTCGCTGTTGAGCATCCACGACCAGGTCGAGGCCGACACGATGAGCGGCAGCAGCCAGGGCACCAGGAACAGCGCCCGCAACGTGGCCGACAGCCGGAAGTGCTTGACGAAGAACAACGCCAGCGCGAGCCCGATGCCGAACTGGAAGACCAGCGACACCAGCGTGAACACCACGGTGTGCCACAGCGCGGGCCCGAACGTGGCGTCGCCGAAGACCTTGGCGTAGTTGTCGGCCCCGGCGAACGGCGCGTCGCCCTGCACGAACGAGCGCACCGTGTAGTTGCGCAGGCTCAGCTCGACGTTGCGATACAGCGGATAGGCGTAGAACACGAGCAGGTAGGCGACGACCGGGGCGAGGAACGCCCACGCCGCCCACTGCCCGGATCCGGTGCGCGCCGCCCGATGGCCCCGCCCCCGTGCCGGGGCGGAGCCGCGGGCGGGACGCACCGCCGTCTGCGTGAGGTGGCTCATGCCGCTACTGGGTCGCGCTCGCCGCCGCGGACTGGGCCGCCGCCATGGCGTCCTGCGGCGACTTCGAGCCGCTCAGCGCCGCCTGCACCGCGCCCCACATCGGTTCGGAGATCTTCGGGTATTTCGTCCCCAGGTCGTCGCTGGTGCGGCCCTTGGCCGCCTTAACCGCTTCGACCCACACCGTCAGATCGGGGTTGGCCGCCACCTGCTTGGCCTGCACCGCTTCGGTGGGCGCGATGTAGGACAGAGTGGTCGTCGTGGTGAGCGAGTTGTCGGTGCTGGTCAGGCAGGTCACGAGCTTCTGGGAGGTGGCGTAGCGGGCGGTGTCGGACTGCACCGGGATGCTGACGAACTCGCCGCCGGTCGGGGCGGGCGCGGTGCCGCCGTCCTTGCCCGGGATGGGGATGATGCCGTAGTCGAAGCCGGCCTTCTTGGCGTTGGCGAGCTGCCAGGTGCCGTTCTCGGCGAAGGCGTAGTCGCCGGCGGCGAACTCCTGCCAGCTCGTGGTCTGGGTGTTGTTGATGACGGAGTTGGGGGCGTACCCCTTCTTCAGCCAGTCCGTCCACAGCGCCACCGCGGACACGCCTTCGGGCGAGTCGAGCTTGGTGAGGTTCGCGCCGGAGCCCCAGAACCAGGGCAGGAACTGGAAACTGCCCTCCTCGGTGCCGATCGCCGAGAACGTGATGCCCTTCTTGCCGGACGCCTTCACCTTCTCCAGCGCCGCGGTCAGCGACGCCCAGTCCTTGACGGAGGCGACGTCCACGCCGGCCTTCTTCAGGACGTCCTTGTTGTAGTAGAGGGCCAGGGTGTTGGCGCCGATGGGAACGCCGTAGGTCTTGCCGCCGATCTGCCCGGCGGCCAGCAGGTTCGGCCCGATCGCGGAGACGTCGAGCTTGTTCTCCTCCGTGGTGGTCAGGACCCCGCCCTCGGCCAGCGTCGAGACCACGGGGTTGTCCACGATGAGCACGTCCGGCGAGTTGCCCTGCTGGGCGGCCAGCAGCGCCTTGTTGGTCAGGTCGCTGGTGTCGTAGCCGGTCCGCTCGACCTTCACCCCGGCCTGGGTGCCGCACGTCTCCAGGAGCTTCACCCACTCCGAGCTCTTGTCGTACTGGGGGTAGGGGTCCCAGATCGTGTAGGCGCCGCCCCCGGCGGCCTGGCTCGCACTCGTCGAGCCGCCGTCACCGCCGGACGATGACGAGCCGCAGGCGGCGAGCCCGCCCACGGCGGCCAGGACCGCCAGGCTCACACCGGCCGTACGCCGGCTCCTTGCCGCTGATCTCATTGATCTGACCTCCGCAGACAGGCGTTACGCGGCTGTTTCCATTCGAAGTCGAATCGGTTCGCCGAATCGGTTCGACCGAAGATAGGCCCGCTCCATCCTGCGCGTCAATGGGCGGGCGGAAGCCTTGCGGCAATCGATACGACTTCGCCACGAAACCGGGGTGGGTACCTCGCATGAACCGGTTCGACCTACGATGGTCGCCGACCGGCGGATTCGGACGAGGAGCACGGGTGAACATCGGAGAGATCGCCAAGCGGGCGGGCGTGTCGCGCAGCACCGTCTCGTACGCGCTCACCGGCAAGCGCCCGGTCTCGGAGGAGACCAAACGCCGCATCCTGACCGTCATCGACGAGCTGGGCTACCGCCCCAACGCCTCCGCCAGGGCGCTGAAGGAGGGCCGCACCCGCACGATCGGCCTGGTCATACCGCCGGCCGGCCGGCGCCTGACCGACATGCAGCTCGGCTTCGTGGCCAGCGTGGTCGACGCCGCCGCCCGCGCCGACCTGGACGTCCTGCTGTCGCCCTCGGGCGGCGAGCACGACCGCTCCTTCGAGCGCGTCGTCACCGGACGGCGCGTGGACGGCGTCGTCCTCATGGAGATCCGCCTGGAGGACGACCGGGTCGCCCGGCTACTCCAGAGCGGCCTGCCGTTCGTCGGCATCGGCCGTACCCGCCACCCCGAGGACATGTCCTGGGTGGACATCGACTACGAGACGCTCATCGCCAAGTGCGTCCACCACCTCGCCGATCTCGGCCACCGGCATCTGGCGCTGGTCAACCGCAACGCCGAGCTGGTCGCCGCCGGATACGGCCCGGGCCACCGCGCACAGGCCGGCTTCGACCGCGCCATCGCCGAACGCGGCCTGCACGGCGTTCAGGTCTGCTGCGGCGACGACCCCCCATCCGGACAGTCGTGCCTCCAGCAGCTCCTTGCTCAGCAACCGGACCTGACCGCCATCGCCACCATCAACGAGGCGGCGGTGTCCGGCATGTACCGCGCGCTGACCGAAGCGGGCTTGACCGTGCCCGGAGACTTCTCCGTCGCCGGCGTGGCCGCCCAGCACTGGGCCGAGAGCCTGCATCCGCCGCTCACCGCCGCCGACGTCCCGGCCGACGATATGGGCGCCCGGGCCGTCGAGCTGCTCATCCAGCGGATCGCCGACCCGGCCATCCCGCACCGGCACCTCCTGGTCGCCCCGCCGATCTCGCTCCGCGGCACAACCGGGCCCGCCCGGCCACGCGCCTGACCACACGGGCTCGTGGATCCGCAGGTCGCTCGACCTGAGGGCGGCGGCACTCACGCACGTGCACGCCCGCTTCCAGGATTGCGGCTCGCATGACGGCGACATGGCGGCGACGTGTCACGCACGTTTCTCGCTCTTGACCATCGCACCAGGGGGCGCTTAAGGTCCAGTCGAATCGGTTCGGCGAATCGATTCGACTCCCTTCAGCACTCCCCGAAATGGGAAAGGCGCATGGCTGAACCCTTGTCCCGGCGGGCACGCATGCGTGTGCCCCACGCCCTCCTCGCCGCCACACTCGCGCTGACCGTAATCCCGATCATCGCTTCACCGGCACCCGCCGCCCAGGCGGCAGCCCCGGACCTCGTGCTCCACTACGACTTCGAAGGCGGCCTGTCCGCCGGCACCGTCACCGACCGCTCCCCCTCCGGCCTCGACGGCACCCTGGTCAACCCCGGCTCGGCCACCACGGCCACCGGCGCCGACGGCACGCAGGCCTTGTCCCTGCCCGGTGGCGCGAGCGGCTCTGCCACGGCGCCGTACGTGACCATCCCGAACGGCCTGTTCCGCGGCCGGTCCGCCATGACCGTCTCGACCTGGCTGAAGTGGTCGGGCGGCCCTGACTTCCAGTGGGTCTACAACCTCGGCAAGGACGCCGCGACCGCGACCTTCGTCACTCCGTCCTATGCCGGCGAAGCGACCACGCGCTCGTCCATCAAGCCGGTCAACGGCACCGCCGAAGTAGGCGTGCCCGGCACACAGAAGCTGCCGGCCGGCCAGTGGGTCAACCTCGTCACCACGATCGACGGCAAGACCATCACCTACTACGTCAACGGCGCGGCCATCGGCAGCACCGCGGCCGCGATCGACCTGGCCGCGGTCATGCACGCCGACGGCAACACGACCTCCGGCTTCCTCGGCAAGCCGTTCTGGAACGGGCATCCCTTCCTGGCCGGCGCCCTGGACGACTTCCGCGTGTACGACGCCGCCATGACCGCCGATCAGGTCGCCGATCTGGCCGGCGACCGCCTGGCCACGGTGACGAAGGTCGAACAGGCCTCCTTCGAGGTGACCACGTTCAGGGACGTCGCTCCGGACCTCCCGAAGACCGCCGTCGCGCAGTTCTCCGACGGCATCCGCCGCGCCGTCCCGATCACCTGGGACGCCGTCGATCCGGCGCAGTACGGCAAGGTCGGCCAGTTCACCGTCAAGGGCACCGCGCACGGAACCCCGGTCCAGGTCACCGTCCGCGTCATCGCCAACGAGCTGGCCATCGACCTCGGCGCCGAGACCGGAGCCTTCCACGGCGGTGCGTCCGGCACGCTCTACGGCGTGTACGGCGAGGGCCTGCCCACCAGCAACCTCCTCGAAGGCATCAACCTGCGCACCGTGTCCACCAAGGCGCAGGACGGCCCCCAGCACCCGGGCGCCGACGCTCTCGAAGTGGTCAAGCCCCTGGCCGACGCCACGGACGGCGACGTGTACATCTACATGACCGACATCTACCGCGGCTTCCCCTACCAGTGGCCCGGCAGTACTCCCGAGGCCAGGCTGAACGACTTCAAGGCGAAGATCGCCAAGCAGGTCGACCAGGTCCTCGAGCTCCGAAAGCTCGACCCGAAATATCAGGACAACATCGTCTTCGTGCCGTTCAACGAGCCAGAAGGCAACATGTTCGGCACCGGAGGGTGGAGCTACAACCGGATCAGCTGGCTCAGCGACCCGCAGTATTACTTCAAGGCGTGGGACGAGGTCTATGCGCTCATCAAGGGCAAGATGCCGGCCGCCCGCATCGCCGGGCCCAACACGAGCGTGCTGTATTCCCAGGTGGAGGGCTTCCTGCGGCACACCGTCGCGGCGAAGACCGTCCCCGACGTGGTCACCTGGCACGAGCTCGGCGACCCCGCCCGCATCCGCAGCAACGTGGCGAAGTACCGCGGCTGGGAGAAGGCGCTGTTCGCGGGCACCCCGTATGAGGGCAAGCAGCTGCCGATCAACCTCAACGAGTACGCCTACAACTACCACACCTCGGTGCCCGGCCAGATGATCCAGTGGGCCTCGGCCATCGAGGAGTCGAAGGTCGACGCCGACATCGCGTACTGGAACATCGACGGCAACCTGTCCGACTCCGCCGTGCAGGCCAACCGGGGCAACGGCCAGTGGTGGCTGCTCAACGCCTACGGCCAGATGTCCGGCAACACGGTCAAGCTCACGCCGCCGCGCCCCAACGTGAGCTACTCCCTGCAGGGCGTCGCGACGCTCGACAAGGCCAAGGCGCAGGCCCGCGCCCTGTTCGGCGGCACGTCCGGCAAGGTCGACATCAGGTTCGACAACGTGGACACCGCCCTGTTCGGCGGGACCGTGCACGCGCTGGTCCAAGAGATCCCGTGGACCGGCCAGCTCGGCGACTCCGCCCAGCCCGAGGTCCTCGCCGAACTGGACCAACCGGTGCGGGACGGCTCCGTGATCTTCGCCTTCGGCGACGCGCTGCCCCAGCTCAAGGAGGCGTCGGCGTACCAGATCATCCTCACCCCGGGAGGCGGCACCACCTCTCCCGCCCAGGCGACCAAGCTCTGGCAGGCGACGTACGAGGCCGAGCACGCCGCCCACACCGGCACCCCCTACTACCGCAACGGCCCCGAGGGCTCACCCTCGAACGTCGCCAAGTTCTACACCTCCGGCCGCTACAACGTCGGTGGTCTGCGCACCGGCTCCACCCTGACCCTCGACTTCAAGGTCTCCGTCCCTCAGGACGGCACGTACGACCTGTCGGTCTTCGCCAACTCCCTCAACACTTTCGACGCCGTACGCGAACAAGGCCCCACCAACGTCTTCCTCCGCGTCGACGGCGGCGCCGAGCAGGAACTCCACCTGCCCTTGGGATACAAGTGGGTGGTCTGGGACCACGCCGACACCAGGGTCGCACTCACCAAGGGCGAGCACGTGATCACCCTGGCCGCGCGCAGCCTGGACGGTACCCGTGCCACCAAGGGCGACGCCCTCATCGACAAGATCGACCTCTCCCTCGCCAACCCCGCGGCGGCCGAGACCATCTACGAGGCCGAGTACGCCACCCTCCAGGGCGCCCGCACCGACTATGGCCGCACGAAGGTCTCCGGCCCCGGCCACACCACCATCAGCAAGGACCAGACCGCGACCTTCTGGGTCTACTCCCCTGACGACGGCGAATCCACCCTCACCATCGACACCCTCGGCGGCGGCCGCGCCTGGCTCGACGTCAACGGCCACCGCCTCACCGGCGTCAACGCCGACACCACGGTCAAGGCGTTCCTCGCCGGCGGCATCAACAAGATCACCCTCACCGGGCAGTCTGGCAAGCTCCGCCTGGACAGCCTCCGCGTCGCCGACACCGACGGCACCCTCACACCCACCTGGTACGAAGCCGAAGCCGCCCGCCTCGCCGGCACCGCCAAGGTCGCCGGCTACCCGCTGGCCGGCGGCGGCAAGGCCGTCACCGACATCGGCGGCGCCCCCGGCAACGCCAACACCCTCACCTTCGATGTCACCGCCCCCAAGGACGGCGCCTACGCTCTGACCGTCCGCTACTCCAACCCCGAACAGTCCCCCGCCTCCCACTACAACCCCGACCCACTGGCCCGCCACGCGGAGATCTCCATCAACGGCGCCCAGCCCCAGCGCGCCTGGTTCCCCCACTCCTTCCACGCCGACAACTTCTGGGAGCTGACCATCCCGGTCCAGCTCAAGAAGGGAGCCAACACCATCGCCTTCGCCGCGCAGGAACTGCCGAGCTTCGACAGTGACTCCTACATCTCCGACACCTTCCCCGACATCCTGCTCCGCTCGAAGTACGCCCCCAACGTGGACAAGATCGCAGTGACGCCACTCGCCAAGTGACACCTCACCGCGCATGAGGCTGGGCGGAACGCGATGCTCCCGCCCAGCCTCATCTGCCAGGAACGCCTTGAACACGCGACCTCGTCGAACACGACGACCGAACCCTGCTCGACCTGCTGATAGCCGAGGCTGAGGCCGTCGAGCGCGACCGATACACCGAGGCCGGCCTCGAGGCTCTGGACGCCGCTCTGGACGCCGTTCTGGACACCGCCCGATCGAACCTCGCCGGTCAGGCCGAGATCGACCAGGCAGCCGACGCGCTGCTCACCGCGATCAAGGAGCTCACGTCGAAGGGCCCGTGGGCTGGGCTGGCCCACGCCACAAGCGCCCGCCAGGCTGCGGCATCGTTCCGCGTGGGCTCAGGAGTACGCCACGCTTCGTGGCCCTATGGGTGTGATCACAGGCGGGGCAGCGGGGCGAAGGTGTGGTCGCGCCAGAGCCGGCGAGAGGTCTCCTCCGGGTAGGTGGTGACCATCGGTTCGCTGTCCAGGATCTGGGTCAGGCGGCGCTGGGGTTCGTAGGCGGGCCAGCCGGGGTCGCCGGTGGCGGCGAACGTCGTCCACGCCGTGCGGACGTGCCGGGACAAGGCTTCAGCCTGGGGAGAGGCCGGGTCGCCCATCAGGCCGACGCCGAGGCCTGCGTCGAAGACGCCAAAGGTGAGCGGGACGTCCAAACCGTGGCAGGCGCCCAGCATCCCGCCCATGCCGGGCGCGGGCCAGGTCAGTTCGTACAGGTGCACGCGGCCCCCGCCGGCGGCCTGCGCCTCGGCGAGGTGCAGCGAGGGCATGCGGAACAGCCAGTCGGACTGCACCAGCTCGAACAGCTCCCCTGCGTCGGCGGAGGGGAAGGCCGCACGATAGCCGTGCCCGCCGTCGGGGGCGAACACCCGCAGCGCCGCGGCCCCTTGCTCACCTGTGACCTGCCCGAGCAGACCGCCGAAGGCGACGAAGAGCCGGTATTCGTCGCGGTTGTGGCCGACGATCAGCTCGATCTCCCGGCCGGCGCCATCGGCCAGGGCCTGCCACGGGGTGGTGGGCAAAACCTCACCGTCGACCACGGGCGAGAAGATCGTCGGCGTGTGCGCGACCACGCCCCATCGCTCCTCGTACAGGCGCATTTTGCCGGTGACCGTGTCACCGGCCGCGGCCAGCCGGCCGGGCGCGACATCTGTCAGGTCATCGGTGGTCGCGGCCAGGCCCAGCTCACCGGCGACGACGGCGGTGATGTCGGCGGCCAGCTCCGCGGAGAAGAACGTGCCGGGAACGCTCTGGGCGATCCCGCGCTGGAAGAGCCCCGCCGCGCGCGGCATGCTCATCAACGCGGCGACCGAGCCCGCGCCGGCGGACTCGCCGAAGACGGTGACCCGGCCGGGGTCCCCGCCGAAGGCTTCGATGTTCTCCTGCACCCATTCCAGCGCGGCGACCTGGTCGAGCAGGCCGCGGTTGGCCGGCGCCCCGTCGATGTGCGCGAACCCTTCCATGCCGACCCGGTAGTTGCAGGTCACCACGACCACGCCGGCCTCTGCCAGCAAGGTCCCGTCGTAGCCGGGGTCGGCCGACATCCCGAACATGTAGGCACCGCCGTAGATCCACACCATGACCGGCAAGCGGGCGCCCGGATCGGGGGTCCAGACGTTGAGCGTCAGCCACTCGTCCCCGACGGCGCCGCCCGCTGCTGGGGGGAGCCCTGCCATGGTCGCCTGCGGGGGCGGCGGGCCGAACGCGAACGCCTCCCGCACGCCGTCCCACCCGCGCACCCGCTGCGGGGCGGCGAAGCGTGCCGGGCCAACCGGGGGCTGCGCAAAGGGGATGCCGCGGAAGACCGCCAACCCTCCTTCCCTGCGACCTCGGACCGTTCCCGCCGTAGTGCGGATCTCCGGCTCGGTGGACATGGCCATCAAAGGCTCCTTTCGCAGGAGAGACGATCTGGGGCGCCCACCTGCAGAAGAGCCCGAAAGCCTCCGCTGCCACACCGATGGCCTGCCGACAGCAAACAGTACAACAGCATGACGTTCGTTCATAGTTTTGTAGAATCTCATGGCTGGGATGCTGAGGCACGGTCAGACGCGACAGGCCGAGAGCGGCTGCGCCGAGGCCTATCTCATCTGCGCGCAGATTCGTTCCCACTCGCGGGTCGCGGCCGGCTCCCACCTCGCATGCTGCCGATGGAAGAGCTTCACGGCGCGCGCGCCGTGCCATCCCTGGGGAAGCAGTTGCGTGGGGAGCGCGGGATCGATCAGAGCGAGCCGGCGCCAGGCGTGGACGAGTCGCGTGAGCCGGACCAGTGGATCATCGGAGGGCGGGCGGGCGAACTCGGCAAGGAACGCCTCGTATTCCTGCTCGACTTCGTCGAGGTCCCACGCCTGCCGGACGAGGATCGACAACTCGCCGCCGGCGAGATATTCGGAGAGGAAGATCTGCGCCTCCTCGCGCACCTCGGCTTCGTCGAGGACGAACTCGGCCTCGACGACCCGGTCGGTGTGCGTGGTGACCCAGACACCAGGCGCCGGGCTTCCGAATCCCGCCCAGCGCAGCCGCGTGCGCAGCAGGTGACGTCCGGCCCGGTTGGTCTCGGCGGCCCGTGCCAGCACTACCAGCCATCGGCCGTCCCACTCCGGCTGGGCCGCGGTGAAGCCGAAGATCCGCTCAGCGCCGAGGTCGAGGAACTCTTGGAAGGCCGGGCTGAGGTGCAACCACGTGTACCGCCCTTCACGATTGGGGATGAGCCAACCGTCCGCGGCCGCGCGCGCCAGGGCCTGCCGGCAAGCTTCCTCCTTGACACCGAAGCGACCCAGCGCATCGACGAAGGCCGACGTGGGAGCGGGCTGCCCGGCCGGGCGCACGTAATCACCCAGCATCGTGATCAGCAATCCGCGAACACCACCCGTGCCCGCGGCGTACCGGCGTGACAGAACGAACCTCTCCTGAGACGCACTGCCGAACGGGGCGGCCGACGTGGTTCCGTCTTGGGACTCGGACATGCGGCCGTCAGTGACCGGCTGTGCGGTCGCGGGCGAGATCAGGACGCATGGCCAGATTGTATGGCCGGTCGCCGGCCGCTGATCACCAAGCCGCCCACGGGTCGGAACCCACAGCGCCAGCTCCCTGTTTCATTAAGGTTCAGCACTGCTGTGGATTTGACGATTCAGGCCATGGTGGCAGAGGCCTAGCAGCGGGTAGAAGACCGAGCGCCCCCCGCTGGCCAGTTAACGGGGGATGAGCTCCGATGGGCATGGCTACTGTGCCGGGCACGTCGACGGGGAAGAGTTGGACGTTGCGCTGGCGGCGCTGGTTCACGCTTATGCCGACCACAGCTGGTTTGCGCACTTACGGAAATCCTCCGGGCCACCAGTAAGCACTCGGGATGGCGGTGTACCCGTTAAGATCGATTCAATACGTCCAGCCGGAGCCGACGCCCTGGCGTAGGTAGACGCGCCTGAGGCAGGATTTGGCGACCCGGGAGCGAGGCGGGACGGTCGAGTCCCCCGACTGAAGGATCTTCATGAGTGACGACCACACCGACGCTCGAGCGGCATGGGCGCGCGTCAACACCGCCATCCCGCATTCGGCGCGGCTCTGGGATTTCCTGCTCGGCGGCAAGGACAACTTCGCGGCCGATCGCGAAGCAGCCACGAAGATGATGGCCTTGTTCCCTGATTACGCTGAGGTGGCCCGCTTGCAGCGGCAGTTTCTCATCCGCGCGGTCAGTTGTCTTGCCGGCGAGGTGGGCATCCGGCAGTTCCTGGACATCGGCACTGGGTTGCCAACGGCCAACAACACCCATGAGGTCGCGCAACGGATCGCCCCGGATTCCCGTGTCGTCTACGTCGACAACGACCCGATCGTGCTGGTCCACGCCCGCGCCCTGCTCACCAGCACGGAGCAGGGTGCGACCACCTATCTGGACGCGGACTTCCGCCAGCCCGACGTGATCTTGCAGGGCGCGGCGGAGATCCTGGACTTCACCCGGCCGGTGGCGGTGATGATGCTCGGCATCGCCGGTCAGGTCACCGATGAGGAAGATCCGAAGGGCCTCATCGACGCCATCCTCGACCCCCTCCCATCGGGGAGTTACCTCGCGTTCACCGACGGCACGAACGTCCATCCCCCGCTGGTAGAGGCGCTGCGCATCTACAACCAGAACGCGAACAACACCTACCAGCTGCGCAGCCCCGAACAGTTTGCGAGCTTCTTCGACGGGCTGGACTTGATCGACCCCGGTCTCGTACCGACCGCGGAGTGGCGCCCCGAACCCGACCGGTGGGACAAGCCGATCTCCGCGACCGTCTCCCTGGCAGGCGTCGCACGTAAGCCATGAACACGCCTCGTCATCCGAGCGCAGCGCCGACCGATGGAGGCCAAGGAGGTCTCAGCTTAGGCAGCCTGCTCTCGGATATCCGGCGTGCCGCGGTTGTTGCCGGGCAGCGACCTCGTATTGGCCGGGGCCCGCGGCCAATTCAAACGCCTCATCTTGCAGCGCACCGGGCTGAGCCCAGTTCTGTCTCTGAGGTGCCCCGAAGCTTCCGGGCTCGGACCCAAGTAGGGTCAGAGATGGTCCGGGAAGGAAGCACATGCTCCATAGCCCAGCAAGGACACGAGCCTTCGCATCCTGGCTCGCCTGCCGATGCTCACGGCGAAAGTCGCGGCACAAGAAGCCAGAGAACGTGCGGCGCTACTTCCACCCGTCGGCAGATGCGATCGCCGAGGTCACCAGCCTGCTCGTGCCCGCCGACAGCAGAAGCTGAGATCGGCAGTGGACGACCGTGCCGTCCCGCACGATCGTCAGCTTGTGCGTACCATCCTCCAGAGGAATCGTCAATACCTGTGGATCAAGATCTTTCAGGCGGCTGCCGACTGCTCTTCGATAGCCGGTGATTCCTCGGGCCGCTCGATGAGCTTGCCCTTGCGGAACTTCGCCCCGGCGCGGACCAGG